>NZ_FYBH01000365.1 GCF_900185595.1 Calothrix rhizosoleniae SC01 | reverse complement strand
CTTAAGACTATTTGCTGTCTCAAATAATCTAAAGCTAAGTCTCCTTGATTAAAGCGACCAAAACGGATATTACCAGACAGAGGTTGATATAAACTAGCAATTAATTTGGCTAGAGTGCTTTTACCACAACCAGATTTACCAATAATTGCGGTTACTTTACCTCCTGGAATTGTAACTGAAAAGTTGTCGAATAAATCGACTCTTCCTAGATGGTAAAAACAAATATGAGAGCAAATTATATCGGCATTTGCGGATATTTTAGCCCAAGATTTAGAGCTATCATTAATAGTTTCTGGAGTAGCTTGAATGATTTCACCTAATCTTTGAGTTGCAGTTTGGGCGCGAGCAAATTCATCTGCAAAGGTAACGAGACGATTAATAAAGAGAATTAAATTAAGATTGAGGTTATTAAATGCTAAGAGTTGTCCAATGGTAAATTCCCTCTTCATAACCAGTAAACTACCAAATCCTAAAATTGCAATAGTCCCTAATCCAGAAGCTAGGTTAGATAAAACGCTGGTAAAAATGCTCAGTTGCATGGTGCGAAAAGTAATGTGAGCCAACTTTCCAAATCGGCTTTGCAAATCGTCCCATATTTGTAGTTTGGTATGGGTAGTTTTGAGAGTAACACTACCTTTAAAAGTTTCTACAAGAACCCCCTGATTCTCTGCTGCGGTAACTAATACATCTCTAGTTTTTTGTTTGAGAATTGGTAAAAATAGCAGGGTAGGCAAGGTCATCAAAAAAGAAACGGTGAGGGCAACACTAAATAATTTGAAGCTATATAGCAACATGACAAACAGGGATACTAAGGCAATTAATCCTTCTGTGGGTAAAGTAATTACCACTTGGGCGACTAAAAAATTAATTTCCCGAATATCTCGCAAACGGCTGACAATTTCACCACTACGATGGGATTCAAAATATGATAAAGGTAGTTGTAATAGCTGCCGACCAAATTCCAGCATTAATCCTAGTTCTAGGCGTTGGGAAAAATGGACGATTAAATTAGACTGTACTAGGCGTAAAATACTGCTGAAAATGATTAAACTGCTGGCACCAATGACAACAGTTTTGAGTAAGTCTATATCGCTTCTGACTAAAACATCATCGGTAAGAACTTGAATGACAAAAGGTAAAGCTAGGGATAGTAAACCCAAAATAAAATTGAGTAATAGGGCTTCTAAAAGGGTGCTACGATAATGCCAAACTCGCAGCAAAAAACGTCTAAACCCTTGAATTTTGTCATTTTCTTGTTGATAAAAACGAATTTCATCGGGGACTAAGAACAACATCACACCGTTAGCCCAACCCAGACTCAATTCTTGCCGAGAAAGATAACGAATTCCTACTGCTGGATCTGCAATAACGTATTTTTTGCCTTTTCGCCCATACAGAACAACCCAGTGGTTCCCTTTCCAATGTATTATCGCAGGGAGGGGAGCTTCTTCGATACAATCTATCAATTCTGAAGAAGCTTGTACGGGAAAGGCATCAAACCCAAAACTTTCTGCACCACGCCGTAAACCGAGTAAAGTAGTTCCTAATTGTCCTGTTCCTACAGCTTCCCGTACTCTACTAATAGCAAAGGTTCGACCGTGGTGTTTTGCAATAGTTGCGATACAAGCAGCACCACAGTCTTCTTCGCTATGTTGCTCAATACAGGTATATTTCACTATGTAACCAAAAAACAAACAGTATTGGATTCTACAGTTCTTTGGCGCTCCTTGTCGTAAATATTATCTCCTTTGCTGATCGGGTCTTATGAGATTGGGTTTAGTTCGGGTAAATTTTACTTTAATACCACCCAAAAGCTTCGATTGATTCTCTTCAGATATTGCCTTCCAAAGTTGTTTGTGAGCGATCGCATTTTTCTCAGAATTCAGCTTGAATTTTTGAGTTTTCATGATATTTCTCCTACTAATGAATTATTACGACTCCTATTACTCCCGTTCCTCCCGTTCCTCCCGTTCCTCCCGTTCCTCGCTTTTTGTCTCCTCCTTTTAATTGAGAGCTGTCTTGATCGCTTATTACATTCCAAAGTTTCTGATGTGCGATCGCATTTTTAGCAGCATTAAGCTTGAATTTTTGAGTTTTCATGATACTTCTCCTACTAATGT
>NZ_FYBH01000189.1 GCF_900185595.1 Calothrix rhizosoleniae SC01 | reverse complement strand
TCCAAAATTATTGCATGAACCTAGAAAAATACTTGCAAAAAAAGATTATCTCAAGTTTGAGATAAACACAAATATTTGCCTATAAATAGGGGAAATTTAGATGTTTTTCCCTCATTTACTACATCTATATCAACTAACAACATGAACCTCAACAATAAAACTATCCTCATTACTGGTATTGGTAACTTTCTTGGTTTACGCACTACCGAAAAAGCTATTACTCAGGGGATAAAAGTTTACGGACTAGATAGTGATAAAGAGCAAGCAAAAAAAGCACAAAACTTGGGTGCTAAGGTAATTGTTGGTAATATTACAGATCCAGCTATTGCCGAAAAAGTGTGTCAAGGAGTAGATATTGTTTTACATGCCAATGAACTGGCGAAAGAAGGTGGTGAAATTAAGCAATTTCGTGACGTAAATGTCACTGGTACTATTAATATAGCTAAGGCTGCTAAAAATGCTGGTGTGAAAACATTTGTCCATATTTCTAGTGCTTTAGTATATGGCTTTAACTATACTGATGGAATTGCAGAAGATGGGGTACTGGCTGGAGAAAATAACCCTTATTGTGAAACCAAAATCGAGGCAGAAAAAGCTCTATTAGAAATTAATTCTCCATCGGATTTTGGTGTCATTATTATTAGAGCAGGGGATGTTTATGGACCAGGGAGTATTTCCTGGACTATAAGACCAATAATGATGATGCATCAGAAGTTATTTGCCTATGCTAATGATGGGGCAGGTGTGATCAATCATTGTTATATTGATAATCTCATTGATGCAATTTTTCTAGCTTTTGAAAAACAGCCTCATGGAGAAATTTTTAATATTACCGATGGGCAAGAAACCTCCTGGAAGGATTACTTTAATTCCTTAGCTGAAATTACAGGTTTACCAGCACCTTTTTCTTTACCTAAAGATGAATTAAAATTATTCCTCAAATTACGTAACCAAGGTCAAAAATTATTTCGTAAACCTACAGATATTTTCCCTGAAGCAGTAGATTTTATGTCTCGTCCCTATGCTTATTCCATTGACAAGGCACGTAATCTATTAAATTATGAACCGACAATTAATCTAGAAGAAGGATTACAAATTACTAAACAATGGTTGCAGCAAACAGATTTAAAAAAGCTGATGGACTAAATTAGTAGTCATTCCAGTAAGTTTTCAGACTGTATATAATTGCATCTACTATTTTTTCTAAGCAAGAGAAAAAATGGCTTTACTTAACTGTTCATAGATTTTTTCTTTTTCATTTCTAAGACTAAAGCTATGTATCAAAATCGATGATTGGTGCGTGAATCTATAAGTCTCATTGCCACATTTAAATATTTTTGCAGCATCACGCAATGGCAATAATGCGGTCAGAAAATCTACATTGCATTTTGTCTCCCCTACAGAAAAAATATTCCAGTTGCGTAAGTCCTAATTTCGTTATTAGCCACAGAATAACTATAGTAGATAATTAATATTATGAGCAAAGAACACCCAAAGGTAAGTATTGGTCTGCCTGTATATAATGGTGAAAATTTTATCCGTGCAGCTCTAGATTCGATTCTTGCTCAGACTTTTACAGATTTTGAATTAATTATTTGCGATAATGCTTCTACTGATAGTACTGAGGCAATTTGTCGAGAGTACATGTCAAAAGATTCCCGGATCACATACTATAAAAATGAGAAAAATCTTGGTGGTTCTCCTAACTATAATCGGACTTTTGAGTTGTCTAAGGGAGAATATTTTAAATGGGCAGCTCATGATGATGTAATTGCCCCAAATTTTCTCAGTCAATGTGTAAATATACTCGATGGAAATCCTGATATTATCCTATGTCACTCTTTGATATCTTTCATTGATGAGAATGGTAATTTTTTGAGAAATTACAATGTCCATCTCCGCACAGATTCACCCAAAATCCAGGTGAGATTTCATGATTTACTTGCCAAACATCTCTGTTATCCTGTTTTTGGTTTGATTCGCTCTAGTGCTTTAAAAGTAACTCCTTTGATGGGTGGTTATGGCGCAGCAGATGCAATTTTCTTATTAAGATTAGCTCTACATGGCAGATTTTATGAGATACCAGAATATTTATTCTTTTCTCGCAGTCATGGCAAACAATCATTGAGCATCTTATTCCCAGACTATATGTCATTTGCTAATGATAATAATAACTATTCAGTGAATATGTTGCCTGATTTATATGGCTACGCTCAATGGTTTGACTCATCTAACGATGATAGTAAACTGCTATTTCAACATTGGCGAATTTTTTGGGAGTATTTACGTTCAGCATGGCTAGTAAAAATGAGCTTTTATCAGCGTTTGTGTTGCCATATCAGTTTGATTAGACAGTTTCAAGGTACAGAATCTCTATTATGTAAAGATTTTGTCACAGCAGCTAAAATTTTGTGGAATCAATATACTAATTCTCAAACTATGCAAAAAACTAATTCCCAAATTTCAGAGCCTTAATAAGTTTGGGGAACAATTATTGAATTACTGGATTTTTTCAGCAAAATATTTATTGGGAATAATTAGATAATGCGAAACTTAACAGTCTCTCAACTTACTTATTTAGTCCTAGCTAGTCTTGTCAGCTTAGGCTTAACAAAAGCTACTAGTATGGAACCAACTTCTACCTTAACCGTAGTAGTAAATGGGATTCAAAACCAAAAAGGTGAAGTCTGTATTGGCTTATACTCCCAGCAAAAAGGATTTCCTTTGAATACTAAAAATGTGGTTAAAAGTGCTTGTACTCAAATCATAGGTAATTCTATTAAACAGCAATTTACTGGTTTAAAGCATGGAAATTATGCAGTAGCTATCGTTGATGACCAAAATGGCGATCGCAAACTCAACAGAGATTTTTTTGGTATTCCCAAAGAAGGGTTTGGTATTTCCAATAATCCTAAAGTATCAATCAAGACTGGTACGCCTAAATTCCGTGATGCCAGTTTTAGATTCAACAGTAACAAGACTATTTATATTTCCATGAAATATAAACTTGATACTTAATCACTCGTAGTATCTTTTAATTCCATCTGTAGAGATGATCCAAAATCTCTACAGATATATACTGGTTTATAGTTAAATTAAAATAAAAATAATTTTGAGTCTTTCTTCTTTAATCTTGACTTCTAATAGCTAGTTATTCATCGATTCCTCTATTTTAAAGTTGTGACAAAAAGAACTAAGTA
>NZ_FYBH01000409.1 GCF_900185595.1 Calothrix rhizosoleniae SC01 | reverse complement strand
ATTGTTCATAGGTTTGGTACTTCAGCAATATCCTAACAGTCACAGAAGTAGAATTGTTAGCCCTGAGCATAAAGCCTACGTCATAGCTGCGCTTACTGTATAGCGTGTCCGTTGGCGTAGCCGCCCTGAAAGGCTAGGACTTAGTCAAAGGGCTAACCTAATTTCGTAGTACTATAAACGCAAAAAGACTCAAAATCTTTGAAAATTAACATAATTTTGCTCAATTTACCATTTTTGCTAGCCATAGCATCCATGTTGAGCTTTTGCTTAAACTATTTAGCATAATCGTCTATAGATTCTCTAGTCTGCTCACTGTCAATGGTAACGCTACTAGCTTCCTGAGTCGAAAAATTCTTTAACTGAGTTTGTAGCCAATTTTCCAACAACTCATTTAACAGTCTTAGCTTTATTTGCTCATCTAACTGTGCAGGTATAAATTTTTCTAATCTGACAATTACAATCCATTCTCCTACACGAGTAGGGGGTAAAAGTCTACCAGGTGGATTAGAAGCAAGCAAATTAGCCAAAGTAGGATGGGGAACAGATAGTTCTACAGGACCAAGTAATCCTCCTGTATTAGCTTCCTGTCCTTGAGAATATTCCCTAGCAACCTCATCAAATGATTGTTCTCCTTCCTGAATGCGAAAATAGAGTTCTTGGGCAATACCAATATCAGTGATACGAATTAGAGAATAGATCACCTTATCTAATTTTGACTTTCGTTGAACAAAATAGGACTCAAGTTGATTTCCCCAGGTATCTTCTTTGAACTTTTCTAATTTGAGGTTACGAGTAACTAAGTAATCCAAATGTTCTTGAGATAGACTGCGAGCTGCCAACCATGCTTGTAAATCTGCATCAGAGGAAAGTTGATTCCCTTGGTAGAATTGCTTATACGCCTTAGTATTATCTTCTACAGATAAAGCCATGTTAGCGATCGCACTTTCAATAATTATTTCCCGCACCAACTGGGGCAGCATTCCATATTGCTTCAAGAGGGAAAATATTTGGTCGTTACTAATGATACGATTACCTACTTGCAAAACTGAAGCCATATTATTTTTTACCAGCATGATAATTGCGAGTGATTAACAAAGATGAGATGTGAACTACCACTTACACCGGGTAAGTGGAGTAAATTACGGCATAATAGTAAAAAATTTTGCATGATCCCGCAAGTTAAGTGAGAAACCACAAGCCTAAGCTTCTCGATCTATTATGCTCGCTAATCTAGCTTATTTTTCTGAGAACTTCAAAACTGGCAGTTTTATGATTACTTTAGCAAAGTCAAGCTTCTACAACTATGTCAGGAATATTTATTAAAGCTAAGTCTGTAGCTGAAATGTGAGGTTAATATTTTCTAGACTTCATACCATCTTCATATGAATAGAAGTTGGAGTCTAATGCCAAAATTCATTGGAAATAGTTTAATCGGTCGCACCGGATTTTTCTGTGTGAGCATAGTATTAGTATTGATTACTTTTGGCTCTTTTTCTGTACCCCTCGCCAATGAATCTGATTCTGTTGATGAATATGTTCATAATAATCATCTCCGTAGATATCATCGTCGATATCGTCGAAGATATCGCCGTCGTGGATATCGCCGGAGATATCTCCGTCGTGGATATCGTCGAAGAAGATACAATAATCGGAGGATAGTAATTGATCTTTCCCAGCAAAGATTATATGCATGGCAAGGGAAGAAATTGATTTACTCATTTCGGGTTTCCACTGGTAAAAGATCTACTCCTACACCCAGAGGTCGATTTAGGATTCGTTCTAAGTATCGCTACAATCGGATGCGGGGTAGAGGTTATGATATTCCTAATGTCCCATATGCCATGTATTTTTACCGTGGTTATGCTATTCACGGAGCTTTTTGGCATAATCGCTTTGGAACTCCCGTCAGTCGTGGTTGTGTGAATTTGCGAGTTCATCATGCTCGCCGATTATTCAGATGGGCTACCCACGGAACATTTGTCTTAGTACGCAGATAACCAGAGAATTTGATGTGTGGGGAAGCAAGGCGTAGGAGGAGGAATAAACTCACAAGGGTAGGCTTTGTACAATTGGGAATTTGTCAGACAAAGAGTACAAACCCCCTATAATTCCCCAAGGGGGATAGGGAAAGTAGAAAAGGGATAAAAACTGAACCATACATAGTAAGGTTCCCAAGAATACAAACTACTGGTCTGTCTCATAAAATATGATAGATTTTCTATCACACCCGCCTAGGAATATAAGTCCCAGTCTAATAGTAAAAGTCATATTTATATGACTATAAAACTAGCTATCAGAACTAATGTGACAGACCACTATCTGAAAAGAATGGGAAACTTCTTGGTGGTTCAAGCTGATTATCCCTTGCTTTCTTTCCTTGCTAAGTTTATCATCCTCACTAGAGAAAAATATAGTTAACCAAAAGCGAAATGATACAACACCACAAAGTTAACTATGGGAATAATCATGAGCAAAATTAACCAAGGATTCTTACCCAGTTTTTTGACAATATTTACAAAGGCAACAATTAAAACAATGGCAGCAATAAGATTTAAGAAGGGGATGAGGAGTGCAATTGTCCACCAAGGAGACTGATCTCCAGCTTTATAAGTCAGCCAGTTTTGTAGCAAGGGAACCCAGGCAAACCAAGCATTAGGTTCTCCTAGTTTTTGAAATATATTATACAAACAGTATGATGTAAATACATAAATAGCGAGAGAAATGACTAGCCTGATTAAATTTACACCACCATCACTAAG
>NZ_FYBH01000032.1 GCF_900185595.1 Calothrix rhizosoleniae SC01 | reverse complement strand
ACAGTTTGGACGTAAAGCATGATGACACTGTTCTACTGTATACTCAATATCCTGAGGAGAATGATTCCGACCAGAGATAATAATCAGATCTTTCAGACGACTAGTTACGAACAGTTCACCATTGTGTAAAAATCCTAAGTCACCAGTACGCAAAAATGGTCTTTCATCAGTATCTGCAAGATAGTTATAAAAAGTCTGTTGTGTCTGCTCTGGTTGATTCCAATAACCACTAGCTACGCTCGATCCTGACACCCAAATTTCTCCGACTTTTCCAGAGGGACAAGGAGTTAAAGATTTGGGATCGACAATGACGATTTTATGATCTAACCAAGTTTTACCACAGCCTACCACGGCTTTATCTCCTTCTTGCTGACCCGTAGTTTCCATTACTCGTTTCTGCTCTAGTTCAGATCCGTTGACATGGTGAATAATCGGGGGTTCTGCTTTTACACCTCCAGATACAATTAAAGTTGTTTCTGCCATCCCGTAGCATGGGTAAAATGCCTCCCGACGAAAGCCACAATCAGCGAAAGTAGTCGCAAAACGCTCCAGAGTTTGGGCGCGGATGGGTTCAGCTCCAGTGAAAGCAACATCCCAGCTACTCAAGTCAAGAGTTGCTCTTTGTTCGGGAGTAATCTGACGAACGCAAAGGTCATAAGCAAAATTTGGTCCACCGCTAGTAGTAGCCTGGTAGTGGGAAATCGCTTGCAACCACCGATAAGGCTTTTTGACAAAGGCTGTCGGCGACATCAATGTTACTGGAAAACTACCATAAAGAGGCTGTAATATCCCACCAATTAACCCCATATCGTGATATAGAGGCAACCAAATTACACCTTGGCTTTTGGCTGTATGACCGAAACATTGATAGATTATTTGGGAATTATGCATCAGGTTCCCATGAGAAACCATCACCCCTTTCGGTGTTCCCGTGGAACCGGAAGTGTACTGGAGAAATGCTAATGTGTCGTTTTCTATGTAAGGAGGTTGCCAACCATTAGCCTTATTATGATCAATTTCGTCCGTAGTTATACAACGTAAAATTGCTAATTCTGGTTCTGATTTTAAGGTTTTTTCAATATTGCTGAAAACAGATGCAGTTGTCAGGGCAATTGTTGCTTGGGCATCAGATACAATCGCTTGCAATCGATTGCTGTGATGGTTACGTCTGGGTGGATATACAGGAACTGCAATAACTCCTGCATACAGACACCCGAAAAATGCAGCAATAAATTCTAGTCCTGGTTGGTAGAGTAAAAGTGCCCTTTCACCACTGACTTTCATGCTTTGTAGCACAGCAGCAATAGCTCGTGCTTTTTTGTCTAATTCTTGATAAGTTAAGCTTGCCTCTTCTGTTTCTCCGTTAGCGAGAAAGGTAAAAGCTATATTGTCGGCTTGATTTTGATTTCTATGGCGAACTAAATTAACTAAATTAGTAATATTACTATTGTTTTTTTCTAAAACATTAATTGTTTTATACACAGTATTTAATAACTCAAAAAGTGTTATCAAGTTCTAAGATAATAATATGTATATACAAAAAACATCAGTACAAATATTGATATAATCTACATTCCGCAGGTATCTTAAAAATATTCGTTAATTTTAAAATCCATGTTTAGCAAGGCTTCCAGATGTTATCAATCTTGATGAATCCTATAACTAAATTATGTGGCACAACATCAAGCCTAGCTGAATTTACTTGAGAATTTCACTATTCTGAGTAGTGGTTTGTCCCATAAAATATGATAGATTTTCTATCACACCCGCTTAGGACTATAAGTCCCAGTCTAATAGTAAAAGTCATATAAATATGACTATACAACTGGCTATCAGCACTAATGGGACAGACCAGTAGTCTCTTGATTGGCATCACGAAGGCATAATCCACTGAAGGTAGAACGACGCGGCACATAAGAAGTGTGCTTCTATTTCAGTATCACTGAATGCCACTGAGAGTATTTCTACATTAGGAAACTTTTGCTTTAACCATTCGTACTTGTTCTGCTTACGTTCAATTTATTTGCGATCGCCAGCGACGGGCACTTCGTGCCACCTTCCCATGGTAATGACTCGGCGCATTTCATCAGTGCGGAAGCCAATCGCAAAACTTAGACCTCTGGTCAAAAGGAAAGAATCAATGCCGTCTTCATAGTCATCAATAGAATCTCGTCCTTGACTGGGGCTAAGAATAAACTCATCTACGTCAGCATCACCAGTCTTGTACTAATACCCTGTTGCCGATAAGTTGAAGCCATAAATAGGGAGATCAATTCTGCGGTGCGATCTGATCCTAAGTAATCAAACAAAAATATTTACCATTATTACAAACTACGCGAAATAATCCTAACCCTTGCGATTGCTTTGTTTCACTCCGTTACACTCGCAATGACATTGTGTAATTAATTATGTTTAACTACTTATTTCTGCGATCGCAAATGCTACCATTCTGTTGAAGGGGTGGGATCTCACCTTCGATAAGCCCACAAAAGCAACATTTTCATAAAAGGCTAAACCTTAAACAAAACCAGGACAGAAAGTAATAGGAACAAAGGTTTGAGTATCTCACTCCACATAGCCTAGTTCCCTTGTACCAAAATTGAAGTGATTATTTCCTTTCCCTAGAAAGAATATACTATGATCTTTCCATCAAAAAGTATCTATTTACACATCAAAAATTCAGCTTTTATGCAGGTTTAATTAATATTTTTTGATGTGAGATGAATCACTTCATATTTTCTGCGATTGTGATTTACCCAGAAAACTAAATATTAAATTATATTTTGATAATTTCAACTACAAAATATTCACAAATTTTATCTACTTACTGAAAAAAAATTAATTAATCTGAACATTTTTCTAAATAGCCTGATATAGATGTATTTTTATTATTATTCACATCCATAACATGATTTATTATCATAATGTTGATAGAGAATGCTTATGTTTGCTTATGTAATAAAACTTATACATACTCAACGCCTTATCTTTCTGTCAATTGTCAAAATTATCTTTGAGTAATAAATTATTATATTTAGCAAAACAATATAAACTAAATAAATTAACAACCATTTATGATAAAAACTTTCCTCTTATTTAAAGAGGCGGAGGAATTTTGTGAATGCGATAAAAAACGATTATATAATTTCTACCGAAGAAAATGTTAATGGGTCAAACCCCCTAAATAAAGATGATTCTATCGCTGATAATCATGGCTTAAGAATGGGTAATCTAGTGAGTAATTCGTTGGAGATATTACAACCAGGCACGGGCATAAAAAATCGCAATTCCCTAGCTGCCGATATCAAGTCTTGTTTTAATGCTTGTAATGAACCTGGCACATCATTTGTTAATCAAGAAGCTAAAGTTCATATAGTCAATGGCTTGGACGATGTGACAAAAATTTTAGTAGTTGACGATCATGCTGGGAGTCGTATGACTGCCGTAGCTCTGCTAGCAATGGAAGGTTACGAGGTTATTGAAGCCAATTCTGGAACAAAAGTGGTGGAAATGGTAATCCAAAAACAACCTGACTTGGTGTTGTTGGATGTGATGATGCCAGGGATGGATGGTTTTCAAGTATGCCAACTATTGAAACAGGATGAACGTACTAGGCTAATACCAGTTATTTTTATTACAGCATTGAATGACAAGCGATCGCGGATTCAAGGGATTGAGGTTGGTGCGGATGATTTTTTAAGCAAACCCTTCGATAGAGTTGAGTTAGTAGCGCGAGTGAAGTCCTTGGTACAGCAAAAACGCCTGAATGAAGATTTGGATCACGCCGAACAAGTATTATTTTCCATTGCTAGAGCCATTGAAAGTCGTGACCCTAACACGGGGGATCATTGCGAGCGGCTAGTAGCATTAGGTAAGTCTTTTGGTGAATATCTCAATCTCTCACGCAATGAAATTCGGGATTTGATGTGGGGAGGATATTTACATGACGTTGGTAAAGTTGGTATTCCTGATGCCGTACTACTGAAAAAAGGTAATCTCACTCCCCAAGAATGGGAAATTATGAGACAGCACGTTTCCATCGGCGAAAGTATATGTCAGCCATTACGTAGTATGCAAGGTGTACTACCTATTATTCGCCATCATCACGAACGCTGGGATGGTTCTGGTTATCCTGATCAATTAAAAGGGAATGCAATTCCCTATTTAGCACAAATATTTCAAATTATTGATATTTATGATGCTCTAATCAGCGAAAGACCATACAAAAAAGCTTTGACTCCTGAAGAAGCACTTGTAGCAATGGCAGAAGAAACTGCTAAGGGGTGGCGTAATCCCCAATTAATGCAGCAGTTTGCTGATTTTATTCATACTGTAGTTATTCAGGCTAGTATGTGAAGCGGAAGAATTATAGGCTTAGGCATTCAACAATATCCACGCCTTAATTGTTTATGTCTATAAGGGAACCCCAAAAAATAAATTACCCAATTTCTGGACTTGAACTAATTGCTTCACTCCCCCTGCTCCCTGCTCCCTGCTCCCCTGCATTCCAAGTGATTGATTATTTTTTTATCTGGAAGTCCCTAAACTCTGTCAAAATGAATCTTATACCAATTGAAAAAATGATTGCGACAGATGGAAAGAAAGAAAAGCTTGTGTAGTAAATCTTTCACAACCCAAAATCCAAAATCCAAAATCCAAAATTTTTATGACCGAAATTAATGGGATACAAACCCCGTCCTTCTAGGATGCAGAGTGTCAACTTGATGATTAACTGTTATGATGTGAGCCAAAATACACAGTACTAAACCATTCATAGCCGGTAGCTCATTATGGTAGTCGTAGCAATTCTAGCGGCGGGACGCGGAACGCGGATGAAATCAGTAATGCCTAAGGTTTTACATACTTTGGGTGGAAAATCACTACTGGAACGGGTTATAGATAGCGTTAAGCCCCTTTCACCTTCACGTCAGATGGTAATTGTGGGGTACCAGGCTCAATCGGTCCAAACTGCTATGGAATCGATTCCAGGATTAGAGTTTGTGGAACAAACCGAACAACTCGGTACAGGTCATGCTATCCAACAATTATTACCCCATTTACAAGATTATCAGGGGGATTTATTGATACTCAATGGTGATGTGCCCTTACTTAGCTCCCAAACCCTGAGCAATTTATTACAAACTCACCAAGAAAAACAGAATGCTGCAACTATATTGACAGCACAACTCAGCGATCCCCAAGGGTATGGAAGGGTTTTTTGTAATAGTGAAAATGTAGTGCAAGAGATTGTGGAAGATAAGGATTGTACTGCGGCTCAAAAACAAAATTGTCGAATTAATGCTGGTGTTTACTGCTTCCGTTGGCAAGATTTAGCTGAGATTTTACCTAGTTTACAAACAAATAATGCTCAAAAAGAGTATTACTTAACTGATGCTGTGACCCAAGTTACCCCTGTAATGGCTGTTGATGTGGAAAATTGCCAAGAAATTTTGGGCATTAATAACCGTATGCAATTGGCTGGTGCTTATGAAATTTTGCAAAATCGCATCAAGGAAAAGTGGATGATGGCTGGTGTCACCATAGTTGATCCCACCAGTACTACCATTGATGACACTGTAGAATTACAATCAGATATCATTATTGAACCCCAAACTCATCTCCGGGGAAATACGTTGATTAAGAGTGGTTGTCGCATTGGACCTGGCAGTTTGATTGAAAATAGTTACATTGGAGAAAATGTAACTGTGCAGTATTCTATAGTTACAGATAGTTCCGTAATTTCCACATCTAGGATTGGACCCTACGCCCATTTAAGAGGTCATGTGGAAGTGGGTCAAGGGTGTAGGATTGGTAATTTTGTGGAGTTAAAAAATACTCAATTAGGCGATCGCACCAATGTAGCTCATTTATCTTATCTGGGCGATACCACTGCGGGAACTCAAGTGAATGTCGGTGCTGGGACAATAACAGCTAACTATGATGGCGTGAAAAAGCACAAAACTATCATAGGCGATCGCACTAAAACTGGTTCTAATAGTGTTTTAGTCGCACCAATTACTGTAGGTGATGATGTTTACATTGCAGCTGGTTCAACGGTAACGGAAGATGTCCCCGATGATTCTTTGGTAATTGCTCGTGCTCGTCAGGTTGTGAAACCGGAGTGGCGAGTGAAGAAGGAGGGAAGGAGTGAGGGAATAGGGGAGTGAGGGAGTGGGAGAGTGAGGGAGTGAAAGAGTGATGGGAAGATGAGTATAAATTACTCTCTTTCCCTCTTTCCCTCCTTCCCTCTTTCCCTCTTCCCCTTAAATGCAGCCTGTTAGCGTACCTCCTGGTAACTCTAGGGTATCGCCAATTTTGTTTCCGTCATGGAAAGCTGCTAGTAACACATCACTGGTTTTTCCCCAAGCGATCGCTCCTTTGCCATCTAAAGCGATCGCTCCTAAATCCCGTTTGTTGTCTCCTGCTTCTTTCAATGATTTAGCCATAGCCTCTTCCAGGGACATGCCATCAGTGACCCGGATGACAATGCGTGGTGCTAAGCACTCATCAATAATATCTTCCCCAATACCAGTACAACTAACACCAGCATGATTGGTAGCATAATTACCCGCAGGCATGGCAGAATCACTGACTCTACCAATACGTTCAAAGCCCTTGCCACCAGTGGAAGTACCTGCTGCTACATGACCATTAGTGTCTAAAGCTACAACTCCAATGGTACCTCTACGAGCATTATTACTGGACGCTAACTCTGGTTCTGCTACCACCCCAGCCATAGTTCTTTGAAAATTATCTTGACGCTCTTGGAGCCATTCTTGCAAGCGTGTATCGGTTAGTGCATCATAGCTAGGAATTTGTAATTCTCGGACTAATTCCCCTGCACCATAATCTGAAAGTACCCGGTCTGGAGAATCTTGTAAAAATTGAGCTAAGTCAATGGGATTTTTTACCCTAGAGACATTTATTACCCCACTAAAACTTTGAGCTGTTCCATCCATTAAGGAAGCGCTCATCCGGATTTGACCATCTGATTGGAGTACAGAGCCAGTACCTGCATTAAACCGGGGTTCATCTTCCAACAGTTGACAACCTCGAACTACTGCTGATTTTGCACTAGCTCCCGCCAAGAGTATGGTATAAACTTCTTCCACAATTTGATGGAGTAATTGGCGTACTTTCTCCACTCCACCTTTACCTTGGAGGGAACTGCCAGCTCCACCATGAATAATTAATTTAGGTTGTACCTTTGTTGTCATTTTTATCTCAGGTTATTTATGTATGGGTATGAGTAATTTTACGTAGCATCCAGTTCTGTTTTAACTCCAGAACGACGACGACGGCAACGTTCAGAACAATATTTCACTTCATCCCAGCAATCTTCCCATTTCTTACGCCAGGAAAAAGGACGTTGACATACTGGACAGATTTTGCTTGGCAAATCGGATTTAGAACGGTTGCGTCCCATATTTTATCAACAGAGTAGGAAAACAATTATACCCAAATTGGAAGAAAAAGCAGGGGAGAACCCAAATTGGAAGAAAAAGCAGGGGAGATAAAATAACCAACCCTCAACTCCTTCACTCCTTCACTCTTTCACTCCATCACTCCCTCACCCTCTCCAAGGCTGCACGAACAACTTCTGAGCCAGCACCAATTCGACAAGAATTTTCAGTCAATAGACGTTTCCAGGCTTTAGTACCTGGTTGTCCTGCAAACAGTTGCAACATATGGCGGGTAATTTTATTTAACTTCAAGCCTTGAGATACCCAATAGTCAATGTAGGGGTACATGGCTTCCACAACCTGATGTCTGGTTGGAGGTATGACATCTTCACCATAAATATCGCGATCGCTATTGGCAAATAAATAAGGGTTATCATAAGCAGCACGACCAATCATCACCCCATCTACAAATTGTAATTGTTGTTTTACCTGCTCTAAACTAGTGAAGCCGCCGTTAATTTCAATCAATAAGTGGGGGAAGTCTTGCTTGAGACGATGAATATCCCCATAGCGTAAGGGAGGAATATCCCGGTTTTCTTTGGGACTCAATCCCTGCAACCAAGCCTTACGGGCATGAACCGTAAAACTTTTACATCCAGCTTGAGCGACAATACTGACAAAATTTACCATATCTTCATAGCGATCGCACTCATCTACGCCGATACGATGCTTAACTGTTATGGGTAAGTTGGTAGCCTTGAGCATAGCCTCTACACATTCTGCCACTCTCACCGGCTGCATCATTAAACAGGCGCCAAAATTACCATCCTGTACTCGGCTACTGGGACAACCCACATTCAGGTTAATTTCGTCATAACCCATATCTTCGGCAATCCGGGCACATTCTGCCAGGTGTTGGGGATTGTCACCACCAATTTGCAGGGATAAGGGCTTTTCTTCTGGGGAAAAACCTAGTAAACGTTGGCAATCCCCATGAATAATGGCTGCGCTAGTAATCATCTCCGTGTATAGTAGGGTACGCTTAGTAATCTGGCGCATAAAATAACGAAAATGACGATCAGTACGATCCATCATCGGTGCAATACTTAAAGGATTAGAGGAAATCCTTGGAAAATGAGCTTTTCGCTCGTTTAGCGAATCAATAATACTCATATACTAATTCATCAAAGGCGGTTTTATCCTATTCAGTTTGATTCTTGAGTGACAAGCAATACTCAAATTCTACTCAAAAAAAATTAATTCCATATTCCTCAGGGGCGATGCTCTGGAGGCTTGACGCTGCGCGTATCGCAAAATAGTAGGCTTTATACCAATTTGAAAATGGATGATGCTATCCGTCAAGTAACAATTTTCTGACGAGATTCAATTTTATGCTCTTGTGCAATGCTCTGTAAGAAAAGCTATGCCAACCTATAAAGAAACAGCGATTTAAAATACAATTAAACTAAAATGACTAAAAATCACTTTAATCTTGAACAAGCCTCAAAAACTTGTAATTACGGATTTATCCCAAGGCTTACCCGCTATCACTCCTTCTTTTGGAGCAGCACAAGCTTCTGCTAGTGCGGTGTGTTTGGAAGAACAGAGCCATTCTCAGGGTGTAACAATCACAGTTGATGGAGATTTTAAGGCTCAATTTGAGCTATATTGGCAACCCGTTACTGAGCAAATGTTACGTTGTTGGAATGACGAGGAATTTACAACAGAACAAGCAGCTTACGGTATTGCCTTTTTAATCCTTAGGGAACTGACTGATTTAACGGTAATTGAACGTTCTCGTAAAGGAACAGGATTTGATTACTGGCTGGGAAGTTTAGATACAGATGAAGAATTACCATTTCAAGACAAAGTTAGGCTTGAAGTATCAGGAATACGCAAGGGTAATTTGACCCGTGTTAAAGCTAGAGTAAAACAGAAAAAGGAACAAACCAAAGTTTCCGATGGTGTATTTCCTGCTTACATTATCGTCGTAGAATTCAGCACACCCCTATCTTGTGTGGAGAGAAGATGAGTCAAATTCAAAAAAAACACACCACAGCAATGGATTTGGCGGAAGCAGCTTTCACAGCCAAAATTAGAGGTGATTTAGAACAAGCATCCCAACTTACTCGACAAGCTTTTGAGAATGAGCAAGCCGCCGCCGCATTAATTGCTCATCAATTAGATGCAGAACCAACTCGTTCGATTTTACATCGCAGTGCTGCAACTCTGGCGATCGATTGTGGAGAATTGAAAGTGGCAGAACGTCTAATCGCAACAGCCTTATCTGGAAATCCTCCTGAAGAAATTGCTCAAGAATTGAAGGATTTATTTATTCAAATTAATCTGCGTCCATATTTAGAACGTCATGGAATAAATGTTGACGCTTAAACTTAAGGGTCATCCCTCCTTTACCACCGGCTTTCGCACCGCCAATCCCCATCAAACCGATGTATGGGGTTTCTCCCCTGCTCCCTGCTCCCTACTCCTTGCTCCCCCGCCTCTTCATGACTCGTTTATACCTATTGGTGTAGGCTATTGATGAAAAGTCCTGATGTTAATAAAGTTAAATGCAAGACTTCCAAGAAATATTAGCGATCGCTTCTTCCATTGGCTGGGGTGCAGCTGATATACTGCGTTCCTACTATAGAGGCAATGGCGACCAAAGTTTAAATGTACAATATAAACAGGAAGATCCTGTCACTGCTGCTGATTTAGCTGTTAACCAATATATTTTACAAAAATTACAAACTGAATTAGGGGAAGCTAATTTTGGCTACATCAGCGAAGAAACCTATGAAGAAGGAAAAACCAAGCAGCTCAATTCAGAATTGGTATGGATTATCGATCCTTTAGATGGTACGCGAGACTTTATTGAAAAAACTGGGGAATATGCCATTCATATGGCTTTGGTAAAGGAGAATAGACCAGTATTAGCAGTGGTAGTAGTTCCAGAATTAGAGAAACTCTACCATGCCATCAAAGGTGAGGGCGCTTTTGTCACTACCCGTAATGGTAAATCCCTACCTGTAAAAGTATCTTCACGGGAACGCATTCAGGACTTAACTTTAGTTGTCAGCCGTTCTCACCGCAATCAAAGATTAGAATATTTATTACAAAATTTACCCTGCCAAAATCAGAAATCGGTGGGCAGTGTGGGCTGCAAAATTGCTACTATTGTTGAGCAGCAAGCAGATATGTATATTTCCTTATCTGGTAAATCTGCACCCAAAGATTGGGACATGGCTGCACCCGAATTAATTTTGACAGAAGCTGGTGGTAAATTTACACATTTTGCCGGCCATGTATTGCAATATAACACCGGAGATATTAATCAATGGGGTGGTTTACTAGCTAGTAATGGTCAATTTCATGAATCCCTGTGTCAGAGAGCAGAGAATATTTTAGTAAACTGGGATAACCAAAATAATTGAAAGCAACCACAGATATTTATTCTCAGAACAGATTAAAACCCCTAAAAAATCCTTTCCATGCTTCATGCAATCGCATCAAAACCTTTTGTATATGTAGGGTCTGCTGAATAACTGAAAAATATTGATTTATCAATGCTTTGAGGCTATTTTATTGGGGAGGGGCGTGCAAGGAAATTCGGATTTTAGGTTTAAAATCCTTGCATCTGTTATTTTTTCTGGCAAAAAGAATAGAAATAAAGAGGCTGGAACTACTCCCTACTCCCTACCCTCATTAAAAAACTTTTTCAGCAAGCCCTATGTAAATATTTGGATATCTCTGATCTATATTTACAGCTAAACTTTATAATACGAATAAAAATTAGACTTATAGCACTACGCAATTCTGTTAGGACTGATTCAAGGAGATTTCCAGACTTCAAATTACCAGGGGATTACAAATTCACCATAGGGGCGCAAGGCTTGCGCCGTTGTCATTGGTAAAATGATTTTCAGAAATCACCTAAGGCTCAAACCTATGAGCAGTAAACTTATTACTTATTACTTGCACGTAGTGCTATATCTACTCACAGTTCGCCTGTAAGTAATGCGATAATTCCATGACGCGGTTAAATTTTGTATGGATTTATCGTAAAATTTGTGATGTTAATCTTCTAAACTTATGCTATAGTTCTATGGCAGCACGTACCTTCGGTTGAGTTATCCTTTTGAATTTTTGAAAGCGTCTCTCCGAATAATGAAGTTATCTACATTTTGTTGATTGGGGAGATAGTTTATGTCACTGTATATCGGGAACTTATCCTATAGACTTACGGAGCGAGACATAAGGGAGGTTTGTCAAGGCTGGGTTGCTATTAACCAGGTTTTCAACCCCTTTTGACTGGTAGTTAACCGCCCCTACTAAGTTGAGTACAGTTACTAAAAGAAAAAGCTATAACCCATCTAGTAGATTCATATAAAAACTTAACTATACTAAGAAATTCCGATTTTTTAGGTTTTCAGTATCGATTCACCATAACGAGGAATAGTTGATGACGCAAGTAGTTTTGGGCGAGAATGAAGGAATTGATTCGGCATTACGTCGATTTAAGCGCCAAGTTTCTCAAGCCGGAATTTTCCAAGACATTCGCAAAAAACGCCATTTTGAGACACCTTTAGAGAAGGAAAAACGGAAACTGGTGGCTAGACGCAAGCAACGTCGCAGACGTAGTTCCGGTTATAGATAAATACATCCGAGTTAGTCATGATTTACTAGTGATATTTATGTTGGCGGAATGAATTATTGTTTGCTTATTCTATACAAAAGTAAGTAATCCTCCTCTGTAAAACCGAAATATTATCACTGAGTAATTGATATTCTTAGCCACTCAAAATCCATTAATCCATAGTTAGGATTGAGGATGAAATAAAATACAACAA
>NZ_FYBH01000043.1 GCF_900185595.1 Calothrix rhizosoleniae SC01 | reverse complement strand
CATTGCGGAGGTCTTGGGATTCCTTTTGCAACAAATTTAAAATTTCTTCATATTTTTTCTGGATCTCATCCTGTAAAGTTTTAGATTGATTTAATACCTGTTCTCTCAGTTCCCTTTGACTGTTATTAGTTTGTTCGTCAAACTGGGAAAACTTACTTTCCAAAGAAGATATGATTTTCCTTTGTTCTGCGGCTAAATTATTGATACTTGTATCCCGTTCTACTTTCTCATTTTTCAGGCGATCGCTTAACGTTTCTATTTCTTTTTTCAGGTAATTTTCCAGTAAGTCTAAACGTTTTTTAGTTTCGTTCCGCAAACTAGCACATTCTTGAGATATCAGTGCTTCTAAGTTGGCAATTTTTTGTTCTTGTTCTCTTATCTGTTGCCCAAAAAGGATCTCTCTAACTTTCTCTAAGTTTTTACTTTCACCAAAACTATTATCAGTAAATGCAGGTTGTTTTTTGTCTGAAATAGAATTATTCACGCCGTCTATATTATTATTTTGTTCATTTGTTGGTGAAGTCATAATCTAAAAATATCCGTTAACTCAGTTGTTTTGATTGCATTTTAAAAATTAACGTTTTGGCATCTCTATGAAATATCTTGTTTCTTGATTTTTCCTAAAGCATCTTTCGCCGCAGCTTTTTCAGCTTCTTTTTTATTACTCCCCCTACCTTCTCCAAATTGTGGTTCTTGCGTTCCTTTTATGGAAATTGAGGAAGGATTTTTGTAAATAATCGTCGCCTTTGCTTATAAACTAAACTCCGCCACATCATCTTCACCTAAATCTACATCCTGCCCAACAACAGTGGGTTTAAAATCAGCGCCTTGAATAATATCAGTAAAAGAAATCCCATCATTTTGATACATGACATTGAGAATACCAATAAAATCTCGCACAATTTCACCAGGAGTAAGTAAAGCATCTGCTCCTAAACGATTCACAATTTCTCCCACAAATTTCTGCAAATCCCTATTAGTTAATTTCTGCTGATAACCGAAATTCAGGGTATGAATCTCACTGATATTTTTTAAAAGTGCCAGAATTTCATCTTCTGTGAGGGGGTTAAGACGAATCACAGGTCCCAAATACTCCTGCACCCCTGCTTGAGCAACAAAACGACTTTCCTTCGTCCTTCTGCGCCATGCTCCATCCGCAAATAGTCCTCGATGGGGATCTTCTAAAAATTTAGTGGTTCCACCAATAAAAACGCCCAAATTTTCTGCTTTACACTGCATGGTGTCATTAAAGATTCCCAGCAGTCGATTGTAATTTTTCTCCCTAGTTACTGTCGCCGGGATTTGATATAAATTGACAGCTTCATCTAACAATATAACCAGTCCTTTATAACCAATTTCCGCCACAAATTTTGCCACAATGCGGATGTAGTCATACCAACTATCATCATCAATAATCACCCGCACACCCAAAGCATTTCTGGCTTCTGTTTTCGTATTAAATTCCCCGCGTAACCACCGCATAGCCGCGCCTTTCATTTCATCATCATCCAAGCGGTAGCCGCGCCAGTAAGCAATAATTACATTCCCAAAATCAAAGCCGTGGACTAAGTCTTCTATATACTGAACAACTTCCCGAATTTTGGCTTCTACCTGATCATCAAACCCTTCATCATTGGGGCGCATTCCCGTATCTTGTGCCACTTGTTGCTGAATTTTATTAATCCAGCCTTCCAAAATAGCAATTAAAGCACCACCATCAGGACGAGTTTTTGTGGCAAGACAACTCATTAATTCCCTATAGGTTGCCAAACCTTCATTGTTACTTCCAGCCAATCGTCTTTGGGAAGATAAATCTGCATCTGCAACCACAAAACCTTGCTCTAAAGCCCGGTTGCGTAGGAGATGTAAGATAAAACTTTTCCCAGAGCCATAATTGCCAATGATGAAGCGAAATGCGGCTATACCTTCAGCGATATCATCAAGATTTTGTAATAGGCTTTTTAGCTCTTTTTCTCTACCTACGGCAATGTGTTCTAACCCAGTTCTAGGTACAACTCCCGCACCCAAGGAGTTAATTAAAGAAGTAGATATTTTTTTAGATATTTTGAGCTTTGCCATTTACTTCACCTCATTTTTTTTTAATGTGCTGAGGTTCATAGCTATTGATAGATAATAGACGAATTCACCCGAACAATTATTATATTATCTTACCATTTAATTAGATGATATTCCTTGATTTTCCATCTGGTCATAAATAGTAATTAATTTACTCACATTTTTGATATGTTCGGTAGATATTACTGGGGATTCTGCTTCTGATTCAATAATTAATTCACCAATTATTTCATTTGCTCTCCCATTAATGGCATCAATCAATAAGCTAGGCATGGTAATTTGATTTTCCGCAATTAGTTTGAGGATTTGATTAGTATTATTTTGTTCTAATATTGCTTTTAATGCTTCCACTTCGTAGGATGGCATATCTTGCAAAAATTGATGCCATTCTTTTGATAGACTATCCTCTGCATTCTCTGCTCCTTCGATGAAGTCCGCAAAAGGAAATAAATCTACATCCTCTTCTATTCCAGGTTGGGGTTCATTGGCAGATGGTTGAGCTACATTGTCTACTTGTTGCAATAACTCCCAAACTTGATTTTGTAATTGGTCTCGCTCAGTTTGTAAAAGATTGACCTGCTCTTGTAAATTATTAATTTCTGTTTTTTGCTCTGCAATTTTTTTATCTAAGGTAGTTAAGCTAGTTTCTAAGGTTGCTTTTTCATGGGTTTTTGCTCCTAATAATTCACTCTGCTTTGTCTCTTGTATTTCCAATTCTTGGATTTGGACTCTCATTTCATAAAGTTTTTCTTCTAATTGCGGTCTGAGTCTTTCTAGCAAAGTTAAATTATTTTCTAAGTCTTGCTTTTGCTTTTGTAAATCAGCGACTTGAGTTTGTAATTGTGTAATTTCTGCTTTGGATAGATTACAATTCAAATCTAGGCTACGTTTTTCTTTATTCAGTTCAGCTAAATTATCGTTGATTCCTTCTTGAGTTTGTTCTAATTCATCAATTTCAACTTGAAATTGGTGAACTTGCCTTTCTAGTTGCTTTTTTTCAAAAATAAAATTACTAACTTCTTGCTGAAATTTATCTCGTTGATTGCGGCTTTCAATAACTTGATTATGGAGTTGATTAGATTCTTGATACAAAGAAGAACAATATGTTTCCAGCTGATTAATTTCCCCTACAACCCGAGCTTTTAATCCTTCCAATTCTTGAATACGTCTTTGAAGAGAATCTCGTCGCCCCCGGATCTCATAATGTCTTTGTCGCTGTTCTATAGATAGTGCCGTATAGATCACAGTAATAGTGATCATACCTGTGAGTAATGCAGCCATAAAATTCCAGGTGAGAACAAGACTCAGACCAAAGCTGACACCCAGGGCAATTATACCGAGAACAAATCGATTACTGACCATAGCTGATTGCATATCGCTTGTTTAGAGGTGTGTCGCCAAAGAATAATGACTATAATTTGATGCCATTATTTTTTCACAGTTAATGTTGACTTCCAGGGAAGATTTGACCATCGCCCTCTAGAAAGAGCTACAAAAACTGGGGTGACACCTAAAAAATTTATTCGTGATTTTTACTGCTCCCTTACCTGAAGGCGAGGGGATTCTAAAAAGATGCTACGGGACGGGTTAAAATAGCGTCCCTGAACCTTAACCTCAGTGAACTAACTCCCCAAGGAGAACAGGGAAGTCTAAGCAAACTGACTATCATCAGGGAATAAGGCTAAATCAGCTTTGACAAAATCAATAAACTGGCGTGCAGTTCTTCCGGAACGCCCATTGTGGCGTGTTGCCCATTGTAAGGCTTGAGATGCTAATTCTTCTGGGTTCATGTCTATTTCTGCTTGTTTTGCTAGATGTTGGACAATTTGTAAATATTTGTTTTGGTCGGCTGGCTCAAAGGTGAGGGTTAGACCAAAGCGATCGCTAAATGATAGTTTCTCCTGCATTGTATCCCAGGCTTGAATTTCATCCTGGTTTTGAGGAGTTGGTCTATCTCCAAAAAACTCCCGAATTAAGTGACGGCGGTTGGAAGTCGCGTATACGACTACATTTGGAGGACGAGCTGTAAGGTTTCCTTCTAAAACAACTTTTAAGGCTTTAAAGGTATCATTATCTTCTTCAAAGGAAAGATCATCGACAAAGATAATAAATTTATGTGGTAATGAATGCAACTCCTGAATAATCTGGGGTAAATTGTGTAAATCAGATTTTGTCACTTCCAGCAATCTTAGCTGTGTATTACTGTAGTGGTTCAATAAAGCTTTGACTAGGGAAGATTTGCCTGAGCCACGACTACCGTATAATAAGACGTGCAGTGCTACATGACCGGAAAGTAAAAAATCAGTATTTTTTACCAGTGCCTCCCTTTGTGATTCATAACCCACCAGTTGATGCAAATTCACAGGATCGGGATAATCAATACCAAAAAATTTCCCATCTTGCCAACCCAGAGCTTGGTATTCTACAAATATACCCGTACCAAACTGTTGATAGTACAATCCCAAATCTGCTACTGCATCAGCCCAATTATCTAAGTGTTGCAGTTTGTCCATGAGGGAAAATTCTGCTTGTCCTTCTAGTTCTTCCTGTTCTCTGTACCATACCACTGGTGAAATTGGTAGATGGGCTGCTGTTTGTACCCATTCGCTTAAAATTGCACTACTGCATTCGTACAGGTTTTGTAGTACTTGTAGGTCGTGTTGGGCTGCTGTTACCAAAGATGGGGGTAAATCTGCAAATGGTAAGCGCTGAGCTAATCTGGAGAAAGGATTCTCGTCTCTGAGAATGCGAGTTATTAAGTATTCTTCCCAATTTTGATTTTGGTTGGCTAGGGATTGGAAGTAATTTCCATATGCTTGTAAGCACCCCCTAGCATCCGCATCAGGGTAACGTATAGATTGGAGTAACTCAATGAAGGCATTACCCACTTCTCCCTGTAGCACAGATTGGTAAAGCAACAAGGATGATACTTGACGTTGCAGGAATTGAACCCTGGCATTTGCTTGATTATCCATCGGTTATAGCGCTACGCGCAAGTAATAAGTAATAAGTAATAAGTTTACTGCTCATAGGTTTGGAGCTCCAACAATGTCCTAGCGGTTCGACTAAGTCCTAGCCATTTCAGGGCGGCTACGCCGACGGACACGCTACGTGGTAAGCGCAGCTATCCCTAGGCTTTACGTTCACCGTTATCCCTGAGCGAAGTCGAAGGGCTAACCTAATTGGGTAGTACTATAACTGAGTGGTGCAGTTCAACAACTATGGTAAATTATTTACCTACACTAATAATAAAATCAAAATTTACCCAAGTTTTGAGAATATATCAATTTTTTGCCGATATTAACCTGATTGTATGGTTGATTAATTCCATAATCTATGAATTATCTACCATGGTTAGCGATCGCCAATTTAGATGAAACTACTTATTAGGGAGAATTTAGAGTTTAAAATTTAGAATTATTAATCCATCAATGAATATGAATTTTACAGATAATATTTGAATAAATACACTGAAGTACTATATTTATTCATGCTTATTGATAATCATCATATGTTAATAATGAACAAAATATAGTTGATATTTTTATCCTAATTTTAAAAATTTTAATTATCACTTACGTAAATCAACTATATTTATACAGTAAATTATTCTTTTGAACAATAGGTACTGAGAAAAAATAGATTTCTGGTTTCGTTTACGTAAACCCTATAAATTACTTCATCACATATAGCTCATAATATATGTGGAATATGCTGGTGTTATTATTATCAAAGCTGATTAATATTAATAGATATAAGTTGTGGACAAATATGAGCCTAGTGAATATAGTGCGGCGGAGATAAACCTAAAATTAAGAAAACGTAACAGCTATAAGACAATTTTTTTCACTGTTTTATATCTCATAGTGGTAATAAATAACTAGAGACAATGTTTATATGAATATTGGCAAAAAATAGGTAATTATATCAATGATAGAAACTATTTTTTCCCGGTAATCAAGTTTTATATATTGTAATTGATGATTATTAACTACCAAGCTAACTTAGTTATCTTCATGACTAATAATTTTGTGAATATTGCATAGCAAGCATATTGATTTATGGCATCAATCCAAAATCCATAAGCTAAAATCAACATGAAGTAAATACTTAGATAAATATGGAAATAATACAATTATTTTTAGCAGGGTAATTGCCTACTATAGCTATATTTTAATCATCAAAAAATAGAAAAATAGATATAATTATCAGCAAGAGTACTTAATGTGTTTAAAGATTTAATGAAATTAGGCTACTAAATTTAAAGGAAACATGAAGTTAGGATTGCCATTTTGGCAAGTATTATCGATAAAAATCGGATATTAGTAGATTTTATGAATCTCTATTTCTCTTAAACTGTTATTAGTAGTTTCATCAATATTAGGATATATTCAAATCCATACTAAGACAAATATTTTCTTCAGTAACCTCCACTATCTAGGACACCATCCATGTTATTTTCACTGTCTTCTCACAATGTTATCCAGTATCTGCAAAAAGCAGGTCTGTGTAGCTTAGAAGATAGAGCTGTGACCGAACATGAATTACCACAAAGTAGGAAAAATTCTAACTTTTTGGTCAATTTATCAGCAGGTAATGGTCAACAACTATTAGTCAAGCAGGAAAAAGATATTACCAATGATGGTATTCCCCAAGAGCTTTTTAATGAGTGGCTGTTTCATCAATTGTTGCAAAAATTTCCGGTATTAGGAAATATTGCGGCGATGGCACCATTAGTGATTCATTTTGATCAAGAAAACTCTATTTTGGTGCGTAATTACCTCAGTGAATATCAGGAGCTACAGGGTTTTTACCAACAGCATGATATTTACCCGGAGGCGATTGCCACCGCTATTGGTAATAGGGTAGGGTTAGTTCATCGTACTACTTGTGAACGTCGAGAGTATCGTGATTTTATTGCAACTGCTCCCCAGGGACAGTTTCGCTATCAGTTCCACAATCCAGCACAAGGTATAGGAACTATGGGACCAGAGATTCTGGCTCAGGTTCCTGGTGATGCACTCAAATTTTATAGTCTCTATCAAAGCCATGAAAGTCTGGCAGCAGCGATCGCGGATTTGGCATATAATTGGCAACCATGCTGTTTGACTCACAATGACTTAAAATTAGAAAACATCATAGTCCATTCTCGCTGGCAACATCTAGACGACTGTCTAATTAAAATTATTGATTGGGAAGCTACATCTTGGGGAGATCCAACCTTTGATTTAGGTTGTTTATTGGCAAGTTATTTAGAAATTTGGCTGCAAAGTTTAGTAGTAGATAGCACCCTAGAAATAGAAGAATCCCTGGCTTTAGCTCTTGTTCCTTTAGAACTAATCCAACCCTCAATTATTGCCTTGGTTAGAGCTTATCTCAATGCCTTTCCAGCAATTATGAATTACCGAAGTGACTTTATGTTTCGAGTCATCCAGTTTACTGGTTTAAGATTGATCGATCGCATACAGGAAGAAATTATAGATCACCAACATTTCGATCGTCGAGGACTATGCATATTTCAGGTAGCAAATAATTTACTGACTACACCACAAAACTCAGTGGAGTCTATCTTTGGCATTCCTGAGTCAGAATTAATTCCAGATTTGTCAACATTTCAGGCTATTCCTGATTTAGAAAGGGAGCAAAATTTGCGACGTATTTACTATCCCACAACACGTTTGCGAGGTTGTTAAGGGAAGGGAAGTTATACTATTTTGAATTTTAGATTGTAAAAGATTTACTACATCAGTTTTTCTTTCTTTCCATCTCTCGCAATCATTTTTTAATACTAATTCAAATAATGTTTGCGACACATCTATTTTTTGTAAGGGCACGGCACTAGTAAAATAATTTTATATATTCAATGATTGACTGATGTTCCCTACCCATCTGTCCCATTCTTTTTTCAAAATTGTATAAATTGGTACTATAAAAATATCAAAGGATGTGATATTGATACAGGTATTCTTCCCTGGATGAAAAATTGATTGTCTATCTATTCCTATTTAATTATCCAAAATAAATATTTTTCAACTAATAGATGATAGAGATTGAAACTGATAATATTCATGATTATTTAGTGGATATTGCGCAAAATATCCAAATAAAACCTAATTTTTACATTTATCATCCTGATTATCAACCATTTACCCTACAACCTAAAATTGTAGATAGATTAAAGCACACCTCTCCACAATTACAACATAAGTATCTACAATTACTATTAAGAAACTTTATTTATGGAATCTATTTTAATGGTTGTTTAAAAAATATCTTATCAGCAAATACTGAGCAGAAAAATTATCTCCCATACCAAAATATAGAAGATAATTTAATTATTGGAATTGACTGGCAATTTTATGAACAGTTACACAGGTGTAATCATGGGGTAGGTTATTTCGATCCCGGCTGGCGAGTACTACGTTTAGAGCCAGATGGAAGTATCGCTGTGACTAAAAATAGTTTACACTTACACATAGAACCAGACTGGTTAATCGAATCACCTTGGCAATACCCTAAAGTTGGTCGAACCATTGCTGTCTGGATGAATAATAATAGATTAGAAAATGGTTTTTACATAGCCATGAGTAATTCTGGCGCGGAAAAATCAAACCAGCCAGATACGGATTTAGTAGGGGGGACAATATATTTTAATATCACTCCTAAAGGAGTGATCGCTCTCATGGATTATTTAACTATCCATTTGAATAGTGCTGCGATCCCTTTTAGGTTTCAAGCTCTTTACAATCCTGATGCTTACAAACGTTATAGCTCTGGATTACTCTATTTTTCCTGTCGTGACTACCCAGCAATCATAAAGATACTCAAAGCTGTGTACCCAGATAATAAATGCCATTTTCGCCCAGAAATCCCCTTGTTTACGAAATTTTTAGCACCAGGGCTCAGTTTTGCAGAAGCACCAAACCAAACAAATCCCCCTCAAGCAAGTTTTGGTATCCATCTCTGTCAAATCATGGCTAATGCTTTGTTAGATGCTGAGAAAAGAGGTAAAAACACCAGTAAGAGTAAAATCCGCATAATTCGTCAACATTTTGCCCATTTGGGGATTGATTTGCATTACCCTTACTTAAATCCTCATTCTTGCGACATTTATGAACCGTTAAATTGTGAAGATTTAAATTTGCGGTAAAATTAGTTTTGATAGTAAGCTAAATGGCTTACATTATGTTTCGTTTTTATCTTAAATATTACCATGTCCTTCACTTATCACCGTACTGTCAGATTTGGAGATACGGATGCTGCGGGAGTAGTATATTTTGCCAATGCATTGGCAATTTGTCATGAAGCTTATGAGGAGTCTTTAGAAACAGTAGGAATTAATTTACAAGATTTTTTTGGTAACTCATCTTTAGCATTCCCAATTGTCCATTCTAGTATAGATTTTTTCCGTCCTATGTTTTGTGGGAATAAGTTAATAGTCAGTTTAATCCCTCAGAAATTAACTGTTGAGAAATTTGAAATTAATTATGAAATTCTCATTGGTGATGTGATTGTCAGTAAGGCTGTAACTAGGCACGTTTGTATAGATACTAACACTAGGCAAAAAAATAAGTTACCTAGTCAAATGGTTCAGTGGTTAGATACAAATCGCAAGAATGCAGAAAATACGGAAAGAAGAAAATCAAGAGAATTTATTTAAAATCAATTTTTAAGTTTTATTTTACGAGAATCCATAGCTATTTTTTTGAGCTGTTGACGATTAATTTTGCCTTTTTCATTCCGATATATATCTTCAACCATAATCCAATATTTAGGAATTTTATATTTACTAATTTTATCTTGGATTAATCCGATAATTTTTTCCTGGGAATCTAAGTTTTTTTTGGGGACATAAATAGCCGTAACAGCCTGTCCCCAGTATTCATCTGGTATCCCAATCACACAAATATCAACTATTAAGCCTGTGGCTCTAATTACAGCTTCTATTTCTCCTGGATAGACATTTTCACCACCCGTAATAATTTTATCACTATTACGACCAACTATATGCAGATATCCTTGGTCATCAAAGAAACCTAAATCGTCAATTTTAAATTGGTAATTACTCATTGGTAATTGAGAACAATGTTGATAGTAACCAAGGAATAAAGATTTAGCTTGAATATGGATATTACCAACTTGATTTGTATCTAATTTTTGTCCTAATTCATTACAAATTGTCACATTTGCATGGGGAAGTATTTGACCGGAATTAATTTTACCCTGGAGAAAATCATCTGGTTTTAGTGTGGAAATTTGAGAAGCTGTTTCTGTCATTCCATAGGTTGGTGCTAGGTGAATTTTATGGTGCCTTGCTGTTGCTAATAATTCATCCCAAGCTGGAGCACCGCCTAAAAGTATCATATTAAATTGAGATAACCAGGTAATTAATAGTTCTTGTTGTAAAAGTCTTTGTAATTGGGTTGGGACTAAAGATAAACAAAAATCTCTAATATCGAGATGACATATTTGACCAGATTCTAATTCTTTAAATGGAGCGATAGCTAGTTTTCCACCAGTCACAAAAGAACGCATAAACTGCATTAAACCACTCACATGATAAAGAGGTAATACACAACATGAATTCACCTGCTGCAAATCAAAATATGTTGTAAATCCTTGGACTGATGCCATGAGAGTATCCCATGTATGGATAGCAAATTTAATTTTTCCGCAAGAACCACCAGTGGGAATCATAATCTGGTTTGGCATGTTTTTTTGACTAGCCATACCTGTATTTTTCCACTCTTCTATTGCCCCATAAATAACTGACTCTGGTGCCCAAATAATATCTGGTTGGACTAAGCCTAATACTTGCTGCCATTCATTTTTACCCCAACTAGGGTTACAAATAAATATGGGGAACTTAGCAGTACAAGCAGCAATAAAACCGGCTAAAAAATTTACTGGATTAGGTTCAGCTAAGATAATTATCGGTGGATTGATGTCTAGCAAATATGACGTTAATTCTAAATATAATTCCGTTGCTAGTTGCTGTAATTGTTGGCTATCAATACCAATTAACCAATTGCGATCGCTGATATATTGTAGATGCTCTAAAGGTGTCGCCATAAATCCTGTAGCCAAGTTTCCTTATCTTCAGTAAACTAGCGATCAATACCAAAACCAAACACTCTCAGTTGAGTCATAACAATTTTGGATTGTTGAGGGTAGCTACAGAATCATGGAAAGTGATCGCAACGAGGATGGACAAATTTTCGCCATATGGACGAAAATCAAATCCATAACCCATTCATCACCTATGTCAGTATAAAACCCACTCCCAATAAGACACAACTCCAAAAATGCACCGCTATGGCGATAAATTTACAATTACTGACTTTGTCTGGCTGGTGATGATTTTCTTGGACATGGCGACATAGTTTAATCGCAAAGGGTAAACTCAAAAAGCTCAGTAATGTCCATAGAGGGAAAATTCCCACAACCACAAACAAAACATTAAAAGCATAAATACTACCAGTAAACCACAATAAAACTTGAGCGCCTCTTTGGGTTCCCAAACGCACAATTGGCGATCGCTTTCCCGCAGCTAAGTCATCTTCAACTTGGTGAAAATGGGAACAAAATAAAATTAAACAGGTAGCAATCCCAACAATTACTGAAGCTGCTAAACTCATCCATGACCAACTCTGAGTTTGACTGTAGTAAGCAGCACCTATACCCAAGGGACCAAAAGCGAAAAAGCAAAGAATTTCCCCTAAGCCCCAATATCCCAACCGAAATGGCGGACCTTGGTAGAGGTATCCTAAAACACAGCAAAGTGAAATTATGCCAATTACAGTTAAGTCTTTTTGCCAAGTAGCTATTCCTACTATCAACAGTAAACCCAAAGCTAAACATCCATTTCCCAACCAAAATACTAATTTCTTATTACTAGTTAAATTAACTAGAGAATGGTGTTTATTTTGATCAATACCCGTTTCTGCATCAAAAACATCATTACTGAGATTTTCCCAAGCCAGAATTAAAATTGCAGCAACTACAAAAGTAATAAAAATTCCTCGGTCGAAACTTTGGGTTTCCGCAAAAGCCACAGCCGTTCCGATCCAGATAGGCATAATAGCCACACTATACATTGGTGGCTTGATAGCAGCCAACCATAATTTTTGCTGGGAAGATGGAATTTGTTTTGTAGTCATCAGTTGCAATTGTTGCAATTACGTAGAACCTATATTGGCAGCTATTTGATTTTAGTCGCAGTCAAAATACTGCTGTTTGTCTCCAATTGGTTAAGCTGGATTGGGACAGCCTATTGCCAGAAATGGCAGGAACTGATTATAACGGGAAAAATTTTATCCCAGCATCACCTTCAATTATCTAGTAAAAAAGCCTCCATTTATGTTACCTGTAAAAATACGACCATGATTTACCACTGTTTAGAAAGATAACTTCAAAAAAATTAACTATTTTCAGATCCATGACAGTTTCACCATGCGCTGCCGATTTTTTTGTATACAACAAGGAACTATACCAATTTCTATTATCTATTCAGCAGAATTGCCGACAAAATAATTGTACAAAAATTGCTAGTATTTCTCTAGAAGTTGACTTAGTAGATCCCCTAGTTGTCTTCACAAGAATGTCAAAGGCAAATCAGCTTAATTTTTACTGGGAAAATAAAGCTAATCAAGAGGCAATAGTTGCTATTGATGCTGTCATTCAACAAGAGAAGTCTGGATACAGGAGGTTTGAAGAGACAGAAGAATTTATGCAAAATGCTATAGTCAATATTAGTAGATTCTCGGTGCATAATTTACTATCTACTGAGCCTTATTTTTTTTGTGGATTTAGCTTCTTTTCTGAAAATGAGCAATTAAATTATCCTTTTTCTCCAGCAACTATATTTTTACCACGATGGCAAATTACTGTCAAAAAGCAACAATGTATATTAATAGCTAATTTAATGGTTTCTCCTCGGATAGAGATTACTAAATTGTTACAGTCTTTATGGGAAAAAGTTAATCTCATAAATTCATTCAAAGATATCTATCCAATCTTGCAAAACCAGGAAAATCAATTCCGACAAACATATGTAGTTGGCGCAGAAGAATTTAAAATTTCCATATTATCAGTATTAAATAAGATCAAAGCCAATAAAATGAGAAAAGTTGTTTTGGCAAACGCATTAGATGTAATTTCTAATCGTAAATTTGATTTATTTAAGTCATTAGATACACTCAGAAAACTACACCCAAATTGTTATATCTTCTCCACAAGTAATGGTAAGGGTCAAAACTTTATTGGAGCTAGTCCAGAAAGATTAATTTGTATTTCCCAAAAACAACTGATTACAGATGCATTAGCTGGTTCTGCTCCTAGAGGCACAACATCGATAGAGGATGCTGCTTATGCCGAAAGTTTACTCAATAGTGAAAAAGAAAGGCATGAACATAACTTAGTTATTGATTTTATTACTCAAAGTTTATCTCAACTAGGTCTATCACCCCAAATCCTAGCACCACGTTTGCGACAGTTGTCTAATATTCAGCATTTATGGACACCCATTACTGCTACTGTGCCAACTAATGTTCATCCCTTAAAAATAGTTGCTCAATTGCATCCTACCCCAGCAGTAGCCGGAACATTACCAGATATCGCTTGTGCCGAAATCCGTTGCTACGAAAGTTTTGAGCGAGGCTTATATGCTGCACCATTAGGATGGATAGATGCTGAGGGAAATTGTGAATTTATTGTTGGTATTCGTTCCGCATTAATCGATGGCGATCGCGCTAGATTGTATGCTGGTGCTGGTATTGTTGCAGGTTCAGATCCTGATAAGGAGTTGGCAGAAATTCAGTTAAAACTGCAAGCTTTATTGAAAGCCTTAATTTAACTTTATGATCTCTGATTGATTAATTAGTACATTGCAACGGCAACCAAAATAACATTTATAAACTGTCAAAGCCAGGATAAATAATAATTTTGACTGACCCATTGCATTACTAATGTGACAGAAAAATAACTGTCATCAGAAATACTTTTACGGATTTTTGTAGGTAACTCTGAAAGCATTATATACAGGGGATGCAAGCATATTTATTTATAGGATTTACCGTCTCTTGTATTCCACATAAAAATCAGAGTCAAAATATATTAGGATTCATAACTATGACATCTTCTACAAAAATTACAAACTCCATATCCCAATTAAATCAACCCATACTTGAACAAGGTTCTCGGGGTGAAGCAGTTAAAGAATTGCAAAAATTATTATTACCCCATCGAGTTTTTGTCTACCTAAATCAACAAGGCGCTTGCGTATTTCCAGGAGAAGAAGTAATTGATGGCATATTTGGGGCAAAAACCAAACAAGCAGTTATCCTCTACCAAAACATTAAGTTTCTTGTAGAAGATGGCATTGTAGATGATCGCACTTGGCGATCGCTTTATCAAGGCGCTCCAGTAGATATGCCAATTCTCAAGCAAGGTAGCAAGGGTGAATTAGTAGAAAAAATTCAGGCAAGACTGGCTATTAGTGGATACTATCAAGGGGAAGTTGATGGTGATTTTGGCCCCATTACAGAAACCGCAGTTAAAAATTTACAGCAACAAACTGGATTAGTGGTAGATGGAATTGTTGGCGATCGCACCTGGTTTGAGTTGAGTACTATTAATACTATTTTCTGTTAATAGTTGCCTTTGTATTTATGGGAAAACAGCCATATGTAATTTAGCCTCCAGTCCAATCAACTGGAGGCTTTGTAATGAATTCCCAAAATATTTATTTTTATCAATTACACGGAGACTTTTTGTAAACTTTGTGTAAAGCAAAATTTAATAATGTATTAAAAAACAACCATTTGTGCTGTATATCAGGAAACATGGTATTAGAGTCAATCAAAAATTAGGGAAGTCAAAATTGAAGAATTGTCATGATAATCACTTAATTCCCTGATTGGTAGATTGCCAGCATTTTTTGAAAAAAGCTTTAGGAGAACCTGATGGTTACGGCAACAAGACCAGAGCAACAGGTAAAAATTGGTCCCACCAAGCTACTGATTAACAACGAATGGGTAAACAGTGTCAGTGGTCGGAGATTTGAAACTATTAACCCCTCCACAGGAGAAGCCATTTGTGATGTTGCGGAAGCTGATGCTCCAGACGTAGATAAGGCAGTGCAAGCAGCTCGCATGGCTTTTACAAGCGGAGAATGGCGGCAAATGTCTGCCACCCGCCGGGGTGAATTACTGTATAAACTGGCAGATTTAATTGAGCAGAATATTGACGAATTAGCCCGGTTAGAAACCTTAGATAACGGCAAGCCATTACAAAATTCCTATGGTGACTTGGGATTAGTAATTGCTTGTTATCGCTATTATGCAGGTTGGGCAGATAAAGTACAAGGAAAGACTATCCCCATAAACGGTCCTTACTTCTGCTATACCCGCCATGAACCAGTGGGTGTGGTTGGACAGATTATCCCCTGGAACTTCCCCCTACTAATGCAGGCTTGGAAGCTTTCACCAGCTTTAGCAACTGGTAATACTGTGGTGATGAAAACTGCCGAACAAACTCCCCTATCAGCCTTACGGGTAGGTGAATTGATTATTGAGGCTGGTTTTCCTCCCGGTGTGGTGAATTTGCTGTCAGGATACGGACCAACAGCCGGGGCTGCGATCGCCAATCACATGGATATTGATAAACTGGCATTTACTGGTTCCACGGAAGTTGGACATTTAGTCATGGAAGCAGCCGCCAAAAGTAACCTGAAACGGGTATCTTTAGAATTAGGTGGCAAGAGTCCCAACATTGTGTTTGCCGATGCCAATATGGATGCAGCCATTGAAGGCTCTCACCAAGCTTTATTCTTTAACCAAGGACAGTGTTGTTGTGCGGGTTCACGAGTGTTTGTGGAAGAAAGATGCTATGACGAGTTTGTTGCTAAGAGTGTAGAACGTGCCCAACGCCGGGTTGTGGGCAACCCCTTTGATGAACATACCGAACAAGGTCCCCAAGTAGATAAAGACCAATTTGATAAAGTAATGAGCTATATCGAGTCGGGAATGCGAGAAGGGGCACAAATGTTATGTGGTGGACATAGCCTTGGCGATCGCGGTTTCTTTATTCAACCAACGGTATTTACCGATGTTAAGGACCACATGAAAATTGCCCAAGAAGAAATTTTTGGCCCAGTCATGAGTATCATCAAGTTTAAAGACATTCATGAAGTCATTGAACGGGCAAATAATACTATGTATGGTCTAGCCGCAGCTGTGTGGACTCAAGATATTAGTAAGGCACACACAATTGCTAATAATATCCGTGCTGGTACGGTGTGGGTAAATTGCTTTGATGTCTTTGATGCTGCTGCACCTTTCGGTGGTTTCAAGCAATCTGGTATGGGTAGAGAGCTTGGTGAATATGGTTTAGAGCATTACACTGAAGTCAAAACTGTTACTATTAAGTTGTAGTTGTGGCTTGTTCAGGAAACACCAACAAATAAATTATCCCGCAGGGGCACGGCATCAGCAAGATTCGTTATGAAGATTAAGGATTTTGGATTCCGTGCCCTTATAATTTTGGATATTATTATAAGTATATATTCCATACCGGCGTTGCTGACTTGAAGTATGAATTATTGTTATTTTTTGAGTAATTCTCCCTCAATCTCCCTGATTTGGGGAATTTACTGTAATTAATAACGCCAAAATATCTGATCAAAGAATTCACATTAATTTAAATTCATCATCCCTGACTTATTCCCCGTGTGACAGAAAAAGGCTCTGGTTTTAGGTTTTGAGCTTGTTCCTCAGTCTGAAGCAAATACGGTTTCTTAGGAGAGGGATAGTTATCAGGATTCTTGTATTTAACTCTTGAACAATTACTACAAGCTACTTAAGCATATTCATAAAAAATATTTGCGATCGCTCATCTTCCACATTAAAAATCAAAATTAAAATACATTATGATATCTTTGACAAAAATTACAAACTTCATATCTCCATTAAATCAACCTATACTGCAAGAAGGTTCTCGGGGTAAAGCAGTCATGGAATTGCAAAAATTACTATTACCCTATCGGGTTTTTATCCATCTAAATGAACAAGGTGCTTGCGTATTTCTGGGAAAAGAAGTAATTGATGGCATATTTGGCGCAAAAACCAAGCAAGCAGTTATCCTTTACCAAAACATGAAATTTCTTGTTGGAAATGGTATTGTAGATACTCAAACTTGGCGATCGCTTGAACAAGGTGCTCCAGTAGATAAGTAATCAAACAAAAATATTTACCATTATTACAAACTACGCGAAATAATCCTAACCCTTGCGATTGCTTCGTTTCACTCCGTTACACTCGCAATGACATTGTGTAATTAATTATGTTTAACTACTTATGCCAATTCTCAAGCAAGGTAGCAAGGGTGAATTAGTCGAAAATATTCAGGAAACCCTAGCTATTATTGGATACTATCAAGGAGAACTTGATGGTGATTTTGGTTCCATTACAGAAACCGCAGTTAAAGACCCACAGAAACAAACTGGATTAGTGGTAGATGGAATTGTTGGCGCTCGCACCTGGCTTGAGTTGAGTGCTATCCATACTATTTTCTGTGAATAAATTCCTCTTAACCCATCCAGGTAGTTTTTGTTCCTATAGCGATACCCTTCTAGGGTATTGCATCAAAATTGAGATACTCCCGATTTAATATACTATTTTAAATCCAATAAACCTGATTGTTTTAACTTAGGATTAAAGCGAATCTGTATTTGTAAACCTCGCTGTTGCAATCCTTGCAAAATATCTGCTTCCACTCGCATAGCAACATTTTTCATGATTTTCATTTTTGCCATCTCATCATTCATGGGATTATCATAATTAGCCTTTTCTTCTGGAGTAATTAAGGCTTTCACATCTATGGGCTGAGTCCATTTTTCTCGATCTTCACCATTCCCCATAGGTATACTGCCATTTTCCGCAATCCAAGCCTCCTGAATATTTTCTAAAATACTGCGGCTTGGACGTTCAATCGTTTGACATTTGACCCAATAACATAATTCTGGTTGGCGTACTAAATGTTGCTTTAAACTTGCATATACATCACGGGAATATCCTACAAACTGTAAGATTTTTTCTTGATTAAAGATGGCGTATATCCCGATTTTTTTCTGCAATACTTCAGGCAATTCCCCATTCCCATCTATATAAGGAATATATTCTAAATTTACTAAATTTACGAATTCGTTTTCCACAGTCATAAATATAATTTAAGCTTATAACAATAAAATTAGCCTATGGCATTCAGCAGTTTCTGTCACTATTTCACCAAAATTTTCTTGTTAAGAATCATAAAATTGCTTGTTAATTCATTATTGAATATTGACAATAACAAAAGAGTCTGCATATATGCAGACTCTTTTATAAGATTAACAATAGATGGATAAATAAATTTATTTTCAATCTACCGAAAATTATACCCTATAGTGAAATCAAAGAGCATGTAAAAGCTCTTTTATCTTGGTAGATTGGCGTTGCTGGAATTTTTCTGGGAATTTTAACTCCAGAATAATCTTACCAACAGTATCTTCTTCAACCACAATAATTTCGGCAATAAAACGACTAGGAAGTAGATTGGCGATGTTTGGATCAGAAATGTCAACTTGTGGCAATTGATCTAAGTTCTGTCCATATGATGTTTCTGTATCTCCAATCAAATCATTCATGTCTTCAGCTAGAGGAGGATTTGTTTGGTGAGCTAAAATTAAACCAACTAACGGCTTAACAGTTCGCATTCTATGTAAATCCTCTTGTCCAATAAATCTGTCAGCAGATAAGGATTTATTACTTTGCAACTCCAGCCTCACTCCTGTAACTCCCAATTCTGTAGCTAAACCAGGGAAAAAATGACCATCCCAGTAAAATTGACCTAGAGCCTGTACTTGTTTGCGTACTTTGAGACGATCAGTAGGTTTAATCTCCCGTAAAGAACGAGGTAAACTGGTAGCCAGAAAACTCAGAGAAGCAAATGGCTGGTCTATATCCTGACGTTTCTGGGAATACCATTCCCGCACATCTGAATACAACACTAAGTTTAAAGCATCTAGTTGTTGGCGGGAGAGATTAATAAAATCGACTCCTAAACGAGTATAGTTATTATCAATTGGGGAAAGACGCACAACCCTGGCTGTGACAGTGGCACGGGCACTAAAATCCCCCATAATCTCTATCTGGACTTCATCTGGTAAATTTGGCCAAGATTCTAAGTTGATTAACGCCCCCGTCTCAGAAATATTGGTGGTTTCACCCATAATTGCCTGTCCCTTGCTGGAAATAACTACAGGAAGACGACGTTGCAAACGGTGAGAGGTACGTATTTGGGGTTGCTCGAAGCCTACTAGCAATGCTGCTACCAACAAAATCAGATTAAATCCAGACCACAAAGTGTTTACTAATACTGCTTCTGTATCCTCTGGACGTAGTAATAGCCAGTAAGGTATAGCCATTAAAGAAATCACAACCAGGGCAGTAACTATTACCAGACCACGCATGGATTGCCAGTCAAATGTACGTTTATTTACATTTACCCCTTTATCTGTAACATTAAATGAACCAAGTTTAGGGTTAATCAATGCCATCATTGTCACCCACCCTGCTTGGAAAGACATGACAAATTCAAAGATTTCGTTCCAGAAGGTGAAGCGGACGTGCTTGTAAATAATATAGTTGGTAAATAGTGCTAGTAATACGTGGGGAAGGGCATAAGCCAAAGTTTCTAAACCCAAACCCTGAATAGGGTTAATGCCGAATAATAAAAATAAAGTGGGGATAATGGCATATACCAGTCGGGGATAGCCATAGAGAAAGTGAGAAGTAGCACTGAAATAACAAATTCTTTGGGCAAATGTAAGATTTAGTTTAGGGTTAAATAACGGGTTTTCTAGGCGGAGAATTTGCGCCATTCCCCTAGCCCAGCGCACTTGTTGACCAACATAGGCAGAAAAGGTATCTGGAGCCAAACCAGCTACCATAATTTTGTCGTAGTAAATAGATTTATAACCCCGTGAATGCAGGCGTAAAGCAGTATGGCAGTCTTCTGTCACCGTTTCTACGGCAATTCCCCCCACTTCTAGGGCGTGGGTTTTACGAATCAATGCAGCAGAACCGCAGAAGAAAGCGGCATTCCAGTAATCGTTACCTTTTTGCAGGACTTTATAAAATAGTTCGTTACCTACAGGCACCTTGCCATCAGTAAGTAAGTTGCGCTCAAAGGGGTCGGGATTATAAAACCAGTGGGGAGTTTGCACAAAAGATACTTGAGAATCGTAAAAGAATCCCACTGTATGTAACAGAAATTGTCGGGATGGAATGTGGTCGCAGTCAAGAATTAATACTAAATCTCCCTGGGTACGATGAAAGGCGGTGTTAATGTTGCCAGCTTTAGCATGGTTATTATCATTTCGGGTCATGTGAATACAGCCAATTTCTTCACACATTTCCCGCAGCTGTTCTCTTCTGGCACGGAATTTTTCTCGACGGGGATCATCTTCTTTATATCTTTCTGGACGACCATCATCAAGGATATAGACTTTTTTCTTTCCAGGGACATATTCGCAAGCTAAAGCCGCTAATGCTGTTTTGCGAACAATCTCTACATCTTCATTGAAAGTAGGTATATATATATCAACTGTAAACCAATTTTTTTCAGGAATTTTCGCCAAATTAACTGGTTTACGTTCTTTAATTTTTAACGTTTGAAAATATGCCAGAACTAAGGTGATGATGGCGTAAAGTTCTGCTCCATACAGCATTAAACAAGCAATACTGTTGACAATGCCATCAAAGTTAAGGGTGTAACTGGTGCGATAGTACAAGTACCGCATTGTTGTGATTAAACTCAGCCACACCATAAATAGGTGGTAGTACTGGCTAATTTCAGCAGAGGATTCTTTACCCTCAGCCTGCACTGCTAAGTAACCGATCAGTATGAGAAAACCAGCAACAACTCCTTGTTGCCAACGTTCTAATGGTGTTGTAATCAGTGGTACTGAAATTAAACATAGTAGGAGGATAAACCACTTAAAATACTTAACACCTACTTTTTGCAGTAGGCGATCGACAAATCGTGGTGTCAAGTCAATAAGCCAACGGCTAAATTTGGAGCGCTTATGGTTATCTTGCTGATTCGGTGGTCTGAAGGAGGACGAAGACATTGGTGATGGAGAAACTTTCTAGTGGGGATTTATCAGACTATTGGGGATTTTAACCTTTAGATTTATTTCCACAATAAATGTGGTAGTGTATATAATTTACTATTAAAAAATCAGTGGTCAATTACCGCTAAAAGCTATTGGGTTGTATGTATTTTCTTCAAGCGGTAATTAGCAATCTGAAGCACTTTTAACCTAATCACCAATAAGTGAATCAGGGTTATTTACTATCATTGGGATCTACACGTTTGAGATATAGCTGAGCAATACCATAGAGTAAAAGAGATATGCCCACTATGCTTGTAGGTAATAACAACCAGTTTTCTTGTATTAATCGAGATACTTTACTCAGGATTGAGGTATTTTCAACACGGCTAGTAGAGGGAGCATCTTGGAAAAATGCTAGTTGATAAGCATCGGGGTCATAAGGAACAGGGTTAGCCCGATTGCTATCAATTAAGACTGTATCTTTCTTAAGTTGAAAGAACCATGAGTCTTGATTAAGAATCTGTCGGACTCGATCTAAACCTGTGGATGTTTGAGCAGTTAAAGCTAAGATGACGCGATCACTATTCCAAGGAGAAATAACTTGTTTGATTGCCCCTTGTTTATCTTGAGGTGTTTGAATTGTTGCGGCTGTGGCTGAACGAATAAATCCTTGACCAAAATTAAAACCTTGGGGCTCCTTAAACACTTCTGGGAAGGGAAACTGATCTAAGGTACCAATGCCCACTAAATGCTCTTCTTTCCGCACAGCCCCAGGTAAAGAGTCAGGAGTATAAACTTTCAGTTTAATGGTATCTGCTCGGCTAAGTCGTCCCAAACGCTCACTCAAGGCGAATAAAGTCAATATATCTGTATCAGTGGGAATAGATGGTAACACCACTGCGGTTCTAGATAAATCCTGGGGTGCAGCAAAGGGGAATCCAAATTGCAGTAATTTGAGGTTAGGGAGCTGTATGGAAGTCTCTCGTTTTAGATCAAAGCTAGTATCAGTATGGATTGTGCCTGATAATTGCTCCACAGGTGGAGCCGTACAATTTTGTCTATCAAATGGTTCCCGAGAATTCATACGGAAAAACACTTGCAACTTGGAATTTGGCTTAATTAAGTTGGCAGGTAAATCGACTTTTAAGTTTTGTCGGGTTTGTCCAGATTCAGATGTGAGACGAGCTCCACCGATAAACACTCCATCTAGAAGTACTTCCACAGCCGAAGTTCTAGGATTAACTTGGGGCCCATAACTATATACCAAGTTCATGGAACTACCGCGCAAAAATCTATCATCTGGTAAAGCACGGAAATCAATTTCCACGGGTGGCGCTCCCGAACCTCTGACGGTGACATCAGAGAATGGTTCTCCATTTAGCTGGGTTTTAATATCCTTAAGCTGAAAACTATTGGCTTCTGGTAAGTAACGGGGCCATTTACGAACTCCCGGAGTAACGACTTCTTGCAGCCGATCTACAAATACGACTTTACCTGTACTCATTTTTTGCACTTGGGGCTGACTTAAAGCTTGGGCTGCTTTTGCCACACCTTTTGCTCCATTTCCTGTCACAACTAAGACGGGCACGCCATTCTTAGTTGTGGTCATGAGTAATACGCCGCGATCGCTAGGTATGGGATTCTGATTGGTATCGAGAACTTGGGAGCCGACAATTTTAACGGGTAATTTCAGATCGGCTAAAAATGGCTGTTCGCTGGGAGTACCGACAATCACCAGGCGATCATTGTCTTTGACATCATTAATATTGGTAATGAGATTAGTCTGGATGGGACGAAAATCTGCTAGTCTGCCAAATGAGGCTTGTAAACGGCTGGTAGCAGTTAGCCAAGATGGAGCAACTTGATTAGGTTGCAAATAGACAATACGATTGGGTTCTAAACTCAGTTTGTCAATAAAAGGATATGGATACTGACTAAAATTAAGAGCGATTGGTTGGGGCTGAAACTGGAAAATTAACTTGGAATCTGGCAAAATTTCTGTCCAAAGTTCTGGGCTACCAGGATCACTACATTGCTCTGAATTATTTTGTTGGGCAACAATTCTTAATTCGTTGTAATCCTGAAGCATTTTGGAGGGAATATTTAGCAGTACCTGCCCCACTTTCGACTCTCTACGGTTGAGAGGTATACTGCCGATACTAGTATTGTTAATTAATACTGTCAGACTAGAACGGTTGGCGTAAAGAGCTGGGGAGTGTTGAAAACGGACTAAGGCTTTTAAGCTTTTCACATTCCAACTGCGGGGACGGGTGAAGCCTAGGCGAGTTTCCGCATAACTTCCTTGCAACCGCAAACGATTACCAACAATGGGACTACGATTAAATTCTAGATTATGGGTAAATAATTTCGGCTTTTCCGGACTTTTTGCAGGAATTTTCAGATTTTTTGGAGTTGCTTGAGCCAACAAAGTCACTGGCTGTTGTAATGACACCCTTTGTTTTTGTTGATCTTGGATCTCCTGTTTTCCTTCTGCTCGTGCCCTTAATAAAGGATTTGGCAACAGCAGGAAGCAAAAAGCAATCGCAATTGCTTTTTGATTAAGTTGGGAAAGTTGAAACAACAGCTTCATGGGACAGGTAGTTAATTATAGAGATTGACTTAAAACGGAAGTGTAATTTTTATTATTTACTCTTGGTTAAAAATACTGGAAACAAATATGTCCTTTTATAACTCATAAATAAACATTGTTATGTGATTTTGAGGGAAAAAACAAAATATAGTCGCTTCTAATTCTGATTTAGTAAATTTTGAGACACAATTGTTGGTGGTATTAAACCAAGCCAAGCTAAGTTTTGGGTGTAATAAGCTGACTTATCATCCCAAATCCCTTGATTGTATTTAGGTAAGATTTTTTGCTCTAATATTTCTTTGGCTAACTGTGGTTTGATTGATATCCAGGCAGCATAAAGCATGGTGTATTGAGATGTGGCTTCATAATCCACTAAAGCTTTTCCTGTAAGGTCAATACGAGCTGGTAATTTAGACTTTTCTTGCCATTGTTTTTCTAAGTATTGGGTTGCTGTTTGTAGATATCTTTGGGCTGGTTTAGCATTGAACCATTGAGCATCTAAGGCTAATCGCCACCACACTCTATAGGCATCAAAACTATACAGAGTTTGAATTTTACTATTGGGTGATAGAGCTTGGTATTTCCCTGTTTTAATATTCAAAGCTACCCAGTCACTAGGTAAGTTTACTTGAGAAAGCTGGGATGATTTCTCTAGGATCTGGTAACTACTGTCTACCAACTTTAACCAGTCTCTTTCTGGATCTACCTGGGCAAATATCCGGAAAGCATAGGGGGCGAGATAGGAGGGATTGAGATGTAAAGTGGATGAATTAGGGATAAATGCAGATTTAGGGCCCGGTAGAAGGTAAGGCTTACCTTCTGGTCCTAAAGCTGTGGACAGGTTCCACAAATCTTGCAGTTTAGTTTTCGCCAGTTGCAGATATTCCTTCTGATGCCAGCGACGTGATGCCAGAATTAAAGCAACGATGGCATCAATATCACCGTCACTAGCAAAGTTGTGATCAATTGCTCCCCATTTTCCATTTGCATCCTGACCCCACTTCCAAGCCCACAAACTATCGGTTTGTTTACCATTTTCTTGACGCTGGAGATTATTTTCTGCCCAGTTTAAGGTTAAAGCAAAGGTTTGAGGATCGTCGATCATGACTGCTCGTAGCATCGCATATGCTTGCCCTTCACTGGTAGAGCGATCGCTAGCTTCATAATCAATCACTCGCCCATCACTTTGGATAAATGACTGGCGATAACTTTCCCAGCTCACAGCGAGTAACTCTCGATTGGGAGTTGATGGAGGTAATTTGGTTAAAAATACTGGGGTATTTTGATTTTGACCATTTACAGATGGAGTTGCTGTGATTACAGGATTAGTTGTTGGTTGAGAGTTAAAAATAGGAAGACTTGCATCACAGGCATATAGGCTAATTGGGCTAACAATTGTTGCCAAGATTGCCAGGTGTCGCATGGTTAATGAAATAGTTTGCAGACAATGTAATAGAGTACTGAACTAATTCTCAGTAATATCTCCATATTTATTATTCCCAAATAGCCCTTAATTATTAACTTAGATAAGTAATTTGTTCCAAATTTTTGGCAAAGGAATCAGTGTTACGGAATTGGAATATGAATTTTAGCAACTGGATGAATCAAGAGGATGAACGGGGTGTAGGGGATAGGGAACGCCATACTTAAAAGAAGGGGCTTGCACCAAGATGTCGGGGCTCATTTTTCCCCTACACCCTACACTCCCCAAAGGGGCTAGTACGAGTTTATTTTGAATCCTTACCTCGCCGCTCATAGCTTTCCCAAGGGGGCTGAAAACCTCGCCGCAGCAAAAAGTCTTCCCGCAACTGTTGCATCTGCCGGGATACATCCACATCTGTAGCTCCTTGGGAAATTTGCTCCAGTTGCAGTTGTTCCAATTGTGCCAATGCTGCTAAAGGTTTATCCATAATTGCATTCAAACCCGCTAAAGCTCGACGTGCTTCTTTGTCATCTGGCTTGAGTTCAACTACTTCCGTATACACCTGCTGGGCTGAATCAAACTGGCGCTGTTCAAAACGAATTCCTCCTAAAGCCGCCAAAGCATCGGTATTATCTGGCTCTGTTGCTAAAATACGCTCATAAGCTTTGCCAGCTCGGTCAAAATCTCCAATTGCCCTGGCTAATTCAGCTTGTAATTGGTCAGTATTGGAATTTTGGGGCAAATTAGCCAGTAAACGCTTTACCCTAGCTCTGGCTAGTGCAGGACTACGTTCGGCGATCGCCTGCACTAAGCGCATTTGCAGTCTAATATTACTAGGCTCAATTTGGACTAAGTAATTATACAGAGGTACCCTTTGGGGTGTAGTTGGCAGTGCTGTCACCAAACTAAATAATTCTGGGGGGGTATTAGTTGCTGGTTGGGTTGCTAACCAATTGTTCAGAAATCCTTCAGCTTGGACTTGGGAAATCATTTTGGCTTGATAAGCAATACTAGTACGTCCCAATTGAATATTCAGATTTTGGGGATTAAGTGCCAGGAGTTGGTCATAAGCAGCTAGTGCTTCTTGATACCGCTTTTGTTGTAAGCGTACCCCTGCTAGTCCCTGCCAAGCTGCATTCACAATGTCATTGCCCGGATTAGTTCCTAGTAAAGCTTGGTAACGTCGGGCACTTGCCTGGAAATTACCTTCTTGCCGTTCAATTTCGGCTGCTAATAACTGGGGTGCTAGGTCTTTTTTCCCTTGGCTAGTTGTGGTGTAGGCTGCTAAAGCTTGTCTAGCACTGGTCATATCCTGGAGTTGCAAATAAATCTGTGCCACTCGAAAATACAGAAATGGCACGTTCACCCCTGAAGATGTGACCCTAGGTTGTAAGAAATTTTGATAAACAGGCAGCAATTCTGGATCGGGATTATCTATGTCTGCCAATGCTAATGCCAGTGGTTGCAGTTGGGCAGGTTTATTAGGTAAGTTCTGGAAGATGGGGAATAAACGCTGCTTCAGAGCATTTTTGGTTAATAAACCTAACTTATTTTCTAAAGCTAGCTGCTTAATTTGTAAACCTCTGTCACTAGGGGATTTTGACAATGCTTGCCGATACAACTGTAGTGCCGCTTGTTTCCCTTGGGGTAAACCACTAAAGACATCACCGGCTTCTTTCAGGAGTTGGGAGGAAGGATTGGGGTTGTTTGTCAATGCCTGACGATAAAGGTTGCCGACTTGCTGTGTTAAGGCAGGATTATTAGTGCTTTTACGGATTTCATTTAGTGCTCTAGCTAACGGCAGTAAAGTATCCGCACGACCTTTTAAAGGATCTAAAATTGCTAATGCTTGTGCTTTTTTTTGAGTTCCCAGGTAAGCGATCGCTAATTCTTTACGGGTTTCAATGGCTACGGTATCTAAACCAGAGGAACGCTGTAATTGTGCCTCTAATACCTGGACTGCCCCGGCTGCATTGCCAGTTTCTCTTAAAGTCCGACCATAGGCAACAGCAGCAAACCCTTGAATATTTTTACCAGTACCTTGATAACGGTTAAACAATTGCAAAGCTTTGGGAAAATCACCTGTGTAACTGTAGGTTTGAGCCGCACCCAAAATTGTATCTGGGGTAGGATTACCATTGAGAGCAATTTGATAATCGGCGATCGCTTCTGCAAATCTTCCCTGGTATGAGTATAGTGTTGCCCGCAAACCACGAGCTTCTCCATCATTGGAGTTGAATTGCAACAAAGTTGTCAATGCTCCAATCCCTTTGGCATTCCATTGAGGACGATAAGTACCCAACAAACCAATGGACTTTAATGCTAGTTGGTTGCTACCATCGACTTCTAACACCTTTTGATAGGCATTCCAAGCTGCGGAAATCTTCCCAGCCCGACGATAGGCAATAGCTAAACCCAATCTAGCTTGTAAGGACTGGGGTCTAGTCTTTAAGACTTTTTTGAAGGTTGTGATCGCATCATTTACCAGCCCTTTCTTTAATAAATTGAAACCCTTTTTTACTGCTTGAGGTAACTTTTGTGTCTGAGCGGTGGCAATATTGCTACCCAAAGCTGGCACATTAATTGGGTAAGTCAAAAGGACAAATGAAAAAGTAAAAAGAGAAATACTTTTCATCCTTCTACTTTTTTGCTTCGTTCCCCTCCCAGGACAGCGAATACTTTTTTTGTCTTTTTGCCTTTGCCTCATCGAGAATTTCTCCCCCTTGGAGTCACATCAAACTCTGATTTCACACGAATACCCAAAACTGTCTCTTCAAACTCATCCCGTCCTTGAATAGTAAAACCCAGTCGCAGATTGGGGAGAAATTTGAAATCATAGAACAGTTCCATCACATCTGGGTTTTTTCCATCATTGAGCTTTTCGTTGGATAATTCCCTGCCGTAAGCTAAACCTAATCTGTCATCAGGTGTGAATATATCCACAAAACTAGCTCCCACTACATAGGTATCGCCACCCTCGCCCAAGTCACGGTTTTCATAACGTCCATAACGTCCGAAAAGACCCAATTTGAGTTGGGGAATAAATACTTCAGCATTGATCCCGTATGCTTCTTCTCGATCATCTTCCAAGGTTCCAAATTGGTCGTTTCCTCGGGAGATACCAAAGCTTTCCCGGAAACTATCATTGTTTCCAGAATCGCGATCAGAAGCATAAGTACCGCGAATAATCGCATTACCATAACGAATAGCAATTTCTCCCGCGAATCCATCTAAGGAAAAGTCACTAATTCGATCTGCTGATGAGAATATAGCACCTTTTGCTTCAATGTTGTCAGTAACACTCCAGTTAACCAGAAGACCAGGGCGAGATGCAATACCCGTAGATGAAAGTGCTGGATTAGTTTGAAAAACAGGGTTGAAAAATTGGCTAGCCCCATCTTTAGCAAAGCTGTTGCGGTCAAAATAAGATGTTAAATCTAATTGACCAACTACAAACCGTAAATTAGGTAGTCCTGTTAAGGATGTAGCAAAATATAGTTCGTTGATGTTAATCCCTTCTCCCTGAGAATCATCAAAGGAGTTATCCTCACTGGAAACATCTATTGTTGCTCCAAATAATACTTGAGGAGTTATGGGATATACCCCTGTAAGTCTTGCCCGTGCTGAGGTATCACTTCCTTGGGTTAAATACACGCCCTCTAACCTCAAATAAGGTTCTCGCAAAGAGGTGCTGGAAATTAGATTACCCCTTTTATTAATTGCTGTTGGCACCTTAGTATTGGGAATCGCAGTGGGAGAATTCCCATTAAGTAACTGCTGTCTACCATTATTATTAGGCAATTGGGGTAATGGTGCTGTTTGAGATTGATTAAATGTGGGTGCTGTAAACTCTTGGACTTGATTATTGTTAAATGACCCTGGAGCAGTTTGGTTATTTAGTATTTGATTAAAAGTCGGTGTACCAGTGTTTGTACTGGTATTTGCCATATTTGCTCCTGGTAATGGGGGTAATGCAGGTGCTTGAGCATTTATTAGTTGATTAAAACTGGGGACTGTCCTATTCCCTTGATTAACAACTGCTCCCTGTCCTGGGGAATTCAAAAGTTGGTTAAAGGTAGGTGCTCTAGGAATAGAATTTTGTTGATTATTTGCTGTACCCGGCAATCCTAAACCTAAGTTAGAATTATTGTCCCCTGCTGCTATTAAGGGTTTATTGCTCGGTTGTTCGATTTTCAGCTTTTGTTTTTTCCCTGTTACTTGCTCCTGAATAAAGGAGTTTTCTTGTTGGTTGATATCCGCAGCAGGTACTTGCTGACGAGCATTAGAAAGTGAATTTTGTGAGGGTGCTGCTGCAAGATTGGCATCTTGGGCATTCGGTGGTGGTGGTGCTTGCTGCCAACCAGGTTTCTTTTTATTACTAGGTACTGGTGATCTGGGTACAGGTAACATATTACCCAAACCAATCTGAAAAGTAGGAACTGGTTGTTGGGGTCTTCTTGTCTGAGCAGCAGCAACTTTAGTAACTACTATTACCCAAAAGAAAGAAAGTGAGGCAGCATAGAACCAAAAATATAACTTATGGAGCCGATAGGGTGAAGTAAATTTATGACAATCTGATACAGTGTGGCTCATGAGCCTCTCTAAATAAATAATTCAGTATGGGTTTACTTTTACGTCGTAACTTTAGCAAATAAATCAAGTATATTCGACTAATCTAAAATTTTGGTATATTCTGAATAAAGTTGTATCAACAAATAAGTTTTTAATTGATTTACAGCTATTTTTAGAATTAATAGGTAAAAATATAGCTTATATAAATTTTAAATAAATTTAATCAGTATTTTTCTCAGGTTTACTATGATTTATCGCTTTATAATGTCAAATATACTGAAAAAATCATTGAAAAGTTATTTCAGTCTGATTTTTTTAATTCTGTTGTCATTCAGTTATGGTTGTGTTAAAAATACACAGCCGGATGTCAAGTTAGAAATTAAAAACATACAGCCAGTATCCAGTAAAGGTTTATACAATATTGTAGGTAATACTAATTTACCTGAATCTAGTCAAATTAGTATTATGGCAGTCAGGTACTTGTATCCAAATACCACAAGTGGAGATGAATCCTTGCAATATCCCGAGGGTAGAAAGCAGTCTATCCTAGCTCGCCAAAATGTAAGGGTCAAACAGGGAAAGTGGGAAGCGCAACTCAATCTCTTGCAAATTGGCTCTGATGGTAGTTTTCAGGAAATTTGGCAAACAAATCAAGGCCATACTCAACTACTTGCAGACAGTGGAGTAATTTTTATCGCTGCCTTCGATCCTTCCAGCCAGGTGGAAGTTGCCAAGAAATCAACATCAGCTACTAATACTAAACAAGTAATTGCCCAAAAATTAGCAGGTCCTTTGCTTCGTTTTACTAACGAAGGTGAAAAATATGTGCAAGCTAGTCAAACTTTATTGATATCCTTACCAGAAGGAAAAACAAGACCTCCTCGTTTGCGGGCTGAAGATGTGAATGGAGGCTGGGGTAATCGATACCAAGTCCCAACCCAAAGGTTAGCTGTTCGAGCTAATGCAATTCCAGTAATTAAATTTAGTCAGACTAATGCTCGCTTAAGTGCTGCGGAATTTTTACGCTGATAGATTTTATAACTATCTAGATTTTTCCCACACCCTCTGGTTTTTCCATATACTGTGAAAAACCAGAGGCATCCCCAA
>NZ_FYBH01000384.1 GCF_900185595.1 Calothrix rhizosoleniae SC01 | reverse complement strand
CTTATATAACTTTACAAATAGTAACAAAATATAGGCAAATAGTTAAGATACTTATCGATATTTAATTAGCGATCGCCAATAACTCTTTTGCCATAGAAGTGCGTGGTAATAATTTGTTATGGCTTTTTTACTCAACTGAATTAAACAGTAAGCAGTAACTTCCCATCCAAACCGGAATAAACGGGGGCGTCAGTCAACAATAGGGGTGTAGGAGGTAGGGTGTAGGGAACACTATGTTGTCAAAAGCTGGAACTGGAATCAACATAATTGTCTTGAAAAGACGGGGCTTGCATCCCACGGGCTGTTGGGTCTGTCTGTCTCTCCAAACCCCACACTCCAAATCTCATAACCTATCCCAACGGGGCTTGGTCATCAGCATAGGGCTTTAGGGAAGATAAAGCAGAGAATGTAAAGTTGTAAATCAAAATTTAAGGCAATAAGGTAAAAATTATAGATTCAACATCAGAATCTGTATAGCACACATCTACGTGTAAATTACCATCTTGGCCTTCCTTTATTGTTACAACATCAAAGAATAATTTTGTTGTTGGATCTCAAACTAGTCATTTCCTGGAGTGACTATGAAGCGCGTAAATCTCCATAGATAAATTCTTTGTCATTTCCCAGATAAATCATCCAGGGGATAAAGAAATTAGGAGAAATAAACAATGTTTTGGAAGTTCGTGGTTGGGGCTTTAGTATTGCCCGGTTGCCTTGGACTTGAGATTGCTGCGGCATCTTTAGGTAAGGATAATGTAAATATCCAACCAAAATCAGAAGAATTAGAATTATCACTGGCGAAAACGCAAGATTCCAAACATGTAGATCAGCCTTTAGCTCAAACTACAAAGGAATCTTCTACTATCCCTGCAAACCAGGAGGTTGATACCAAACAATTAACAGAGGGTGCAGACATACCCTTGAGAATTAGTCATCGCCGCTATTATAGAAGACCCTGTTACCGTCGTCGTCGCTATAGAAGGCGTTATTATCGTCGTCGCTACTATCATCCAGCGTATTATCGTCGTCGCCGTCGTCGCTATAGAAGACGTCGTTACCACAGGCATTACCACAGACATTACTATCGTCGGGGACATCGTCGCTACCATTACCATCACAGGCATTAATGCCAAATAACCAGGGGCTAATCAACTAAACATTAGCCAAACCAACATAAAAGCCAGGGCTGCACTACCCAATGGTACAGTTAAATTATCAATACCTAACAAAGAAAAGCTTTCCAAGCCAGTAGCTACCACCGCAACTACCAAGGAGATTACCCAAGTTTGCCAAAAGTTACCCTGTACGCCAATTAATATCAACAGAATAACCGTAAAACTAGCTAAAAACATGGTTAGGGAACCTTCCCAACTTTTTTCAGCACCCAAAATTTGATATTTATGTTGACCAAAACGTTGACCAATTAATGCCGCTAATCCATCCCCCCATGCCATCACCATAATCCCTAAGGCAGCATATTGAGGTTGTTTTAGATACCAAAAACAAGCAATTAAAATACCGATACTAACAGCATAAAAGAAGGTTCCTAAGCTTCGTCTGCCTACACTATTAATCCCCGGAAGAATTGGTAATCGATAGGACAATAAAGTTACGCCACTAGCTACAATTGCACATCCAATACCAATGCTGGCTGGGATATCGAACCACCAGGCTAGTAAAATTATATTACCAGTACCAATATGTACTATCTTGCGAATAACTTCTGGATTCCCATGGGCGAAACGACTCACGCCCCAGGCTAAGAAGAAAATAAATGATAGCCAAATTGCCACACTGCTAATTTGCAGCCATAGAAGAGGGGTAGATTGTAATGAGGGAAATAAACTTAACAACTAAAATTCTGTAATAATGGCCTTTGCTACTACCTTTACTTTATTCGATTTGGGTAACAGTGATGAAACTATTATTAATTTGGCTAATTCGGTTTTACCGAATGTTTATCTCACCCTTATTCCCACCCAGTTGTCGCTTTCAACCCACTTGTTCTATGTACGCACTCGAAGCTGTTGAACGTTTTGGCATATGGCGTGGTGGATGGTTGGCAATATGTCGTATCTCTCGCTGTCACCCGTTTCATCCTGGTGGTTACGATCCTGTTCCGGAAAGGGAAGCAGGGAAGGAGTAAGGAACATCCACAATGTTTGGATATTATACGGAATAACATTGTTTTAAAGTAAAGTTTAATTTCAATGATGCTTCACTTTTAGCAAATAGTGATACCGTATAAATTAAATTTATGGAAGCTTCCCAGGTCGATTTAACAACCTTGTGTTAGTAGGTTAAATAATTAAATTGAGTAAAAAAGTAAACAACACTGGTTGATTGCAATCTGTCTGGCCAACTCATAGCAGCACGCAACTTTAACACTGGGATTTTCTCTGAATATTAGTTACAGAAAATTTCGTGTAACCACTTACTTTATAAACTTGTGGGTGTGACGAAATTAGTTAATAAAACCCTGTGTAAGTAATTAATTGAGAGGATATCACTAAGCGGTTCAATGTTTAGGTGTTGTTGTTCTAATTACATAGACAAAGAAGCATCTGATCTTTCAAACCGGAGATAGATTCTTATGGCACAGAAAAATGCAGCCCAACTTTTTAAAGCAGTTCAAGAAGATAATGCATTGAAAGAAAAACTCAAAGCAGCGAATAACCCAGAACTGTTTATCAAGATTTCTACCGAGCGTGGCTATAACTTCACAGCTGAAGAATTAGAAACTGAACTAAATCAATTATCTTCTGAAGAGCTAGCATCTATTGTCAATCCAGGTATAGCCCCCAGGTTGCATCTTATACCAAGATAATTACTCTGAAATGGGAAAAGTTAAGATAAAATCTTTGGGTGTGAAATGTGAGTTCATCTAACAAAATCACATTTCCCCCATGCTTTTCTTCTCTGTCTTTTGAACAAATTTGGGATGCTACTTATTCAAGTTAGTGGTTAGTTTTCCATCTTCCATTATGTATAATGCGATCGCCCAAACCAACTTCTTTCAAATTGACAATTTTGGTAGGGGAATTAAAGCTTCGGCTACGCTCAACTTTAACATCAAGGGGGTCGAGATGTTAAACCCAGAAATTTGAAGGGAAGAAAGGGGAAGCTATAAGTGTTTTGGAATTTACAAGTTACCTCTTCCTTCTTCCTTCTTCCTTCTCGCATAGCGAATTAAAAACCTTGCATCCCCAATTTTTTGGAGCCCAAAAAATTAGGAAAAATAGGGGTAAAAATGTTAAGAGTTTTCTACCACATATAGCACTACCAAAGCACGTTAGGACATTCTTGAATTTCGAGAATCCATGAAAAATCAAGCTTTTAGTCTGAAAATATGTCCTAACATAAAAGCGTAGTGCTATATCTTGCACCTTCTCAATAAGAGTAAGGTGGGCATTGCCCACTCTAGGGGATAATAAGATTTACAGGCGATAATTTTCGCAATAATTATGTGGTGCAAGATGTGAGCTACCCTCACCACAGGAATTTTTTAGCAAGCCCTAATAAGCTTTTAAAAATTCCATTATGCGACGCCAGAATATGCTAATACAGGTGATTTTACAGGCCAACGACCAACAGCTTCACCAATAGTAGCCATCTGCTGCATTAACTGGTCGTATTGTTGTGGTGTTAGAGATTGAGGCCCATCTGAGAGAGCTTTTGCTGGATTTGGGTGAACCTCAATCATTAGAGAATCTGCCCCAGCTGCAATAGCAGCGATAGCCATTGTCGGTACGTACTCAGCCCAACCAGTTCCATGACTAGGATCAATCATAATCGGTAAGTGGGTGAGTGTGCGAAGGACAGGGATCGCTGCCAGATCAAGAGTATTTCTTGTATACTTCCGATCAAAGGTACGAATTCCTCGTTCGCACAAAATCACATTTGGATTACCCTCTGCCATAATGTACTCAGCAGCCATTAGCCAATCTTCAATTGTGGCTGCTAGTCCTCGTTTGAGTAAAACTGGCTTATTAGTTGCTCCTACTCGCTTCAAAAGAGAGAAATTCTGCATATTACGAGCGCCTACTTGGATAATATCAGCTACCTCAGCAACTTGAGCCAGTTGCTCTGCATCCATTACTTCAGTAATGATACCCAAACCTGTAACTTCACGAGCTTTTGCTAATAAATCTAGGGCACTCTCACCATGTCCTTGGAAAGAATAGGGTGAAGTTCGGGGCTTGTAGGCACCACCTCGTAAAAGTTTTGCCCCTGCGGCTTTCACTCGCCAAGCAGTCTCGATAATCATTTCTTCATTTTCTACGGAACAGGGACCAGCTATGGAAACAATGGGATGATGTTGACCAAAAACCACGATTCCATTAGGTGTAGAGACAAATACTTCTGTTGGTTCTCCATAACGAAATTCTAAACTAGCTCTTTTAAAAGGTTTATCTATATTCACAACCTTCTCAATAAAAGGACTTAGTTGTTGGATTTTTTCAGAATTGAGAGTAGCAGTGTCTCCTACTAAACCAATTATAACTTTGTGTTTACCTACAATTTTTTCAGGCGTAATATTCCAGCTTCTTAATTCTTGGATAATTCTTTGAATCTCTGAAATGGGAGCATCAGTTTTCATTACTACAATCATTGGCTTAAACCTCAATTTTGATCAAATTATCAGCAAACATTTAGTCTTAGTAAAAAATGTCAGTTTCTCGAACTGACAAAATTAATAACGACGTAGATTTGGCTGTTGTACATCCGGCAATAAATCGATGAAAAGATGACAAACACCAAGAGAGAATAACAGAGGAACTTGGGATTTAAAGGAATAAGTAGAAAAGAAGTAATTAACTCGATTAAGATTAGAGCAATAAATATCCCGAGTATTCTGGAAATAGTTTTTCATTTCATCAAATTGTAGAAAATAGCACCTGTCGGCGCACCTACTACAAATACTAGTACTGCTACTAGCCAATAATTAGTTACAGGCTCGACAAAGTAACCGATAAATATTGATGAAAGATAAAACTAACCACAGCTTTAAGTATTGATCATAAGTCCGTGGGAAAAGTCAGATAAGTGAATCAGTAATTCCAGCTCGACAGGATATCATTAACTACTTCTACAATCTGACCGCCGGATGCAGGATCAGATACAATCTAAGCAATATGTTCGTCTCAAGATTGTTCGCGATCATTAGGAACATCGGAATCTGGCCTAATTGTGTATATGTTGGTTGTAAAGCCATAATTTTTTTCAGATAAATGTGGGACGGATATCCTAAACAGCAAGAATTCCTAATCTCTCAAGACTTACGATATTTTTATAACTCATCATCAGTGTTGTAGATGTCAGGTTCATCAAGTTATACACTTAGGGCATAGGAATAGAAAAATAGAAGCAGATTGCTTACAAATCCGATGTTTGGGGTTTCAACACAGGACTGCCTATTTGTAAATTTCATCTCAGTTTAAGTTATGACTTTAAAGTTAAAATCTGATAAAATTAAAGTCTGATTTCTATATTTCTATATCAACCTCCATTAAGAGTACTCACATCACCCTAAAATAAAGAAGTTAGCATTCATTAGTATTAAGGGTAATTATTATCCAGATTTATCTTCGTGATTGATAAATACAAAATTAGCTACAGTCATTCCGGATATCTCCTATGTCTAGGTTGCACTTAAGTATTACTTCTTGATGGAATTTGTTCCAAGCAAGAATTATTTATGCTTTAAATAAATTGAATTTATTGCTGTGCAAGTATGCTTGACAAAAGAAGACAAAAGAATATTATTTGGTAACATTACAAAATGTCAAGACTTTATTTAGACAAAAATTTGGCTCTAAAGTAATAAGTCTTAATGGCATCCTTAATGAGGGCTTAATTAACCCTTAATACAAGCCTTCATTAAGCGAAGCGTATCCGCCAAAAATTGAGGTTTTCATAGATATACAATGTGATTTAATTACCTCATAAAGTAGAGTCTTGTGAGCCTATGATGACTGTAATATCAACACTTTCATAATCTTTTTTGCTCCTCTTTCATTTGAAAAATGCTGTAAGCCCACATCTTTATCTTATTTCCAGTATCACTGAAATTCCGTAATTTATCATAGGTCTGGTTTCGGATGGTAATAACTCACGCTTACAGTTCAATGTAGCATAAATAATTTTTTATATCATCATTGCCGAGCGCTAAATTGTTTCCTTTTATCTATATTAATCATCAGTAAAAAAGATTGAATGCAATACAAACTTTTAAGTGAACGCATACATACAAAGCTATTACACGGCTCAATGTTGTACTTTATTGAAGTGAGAAATCATAAAAAATGTACTTTTGTATTTTTTTGTATTGTTTTGTATCATAGAGTCGGGTATGAAACTACTTGATGGCTTACCCATTACCGATATACTGTCAATATCAGCCTCTGGTGTCTATAATATAGTCTTTCCAGCAGATGAGGATAATTAATCTATCACAAATATCTATACAAATATAGTAATCACCTGATATTGCCTAGCATTTCTATGCTGCGTCGTTCAGATTTAGGCGGAGTATAATATTTTTTCGATTGACGAAACTTGGGGATCAATTTAACTTGCTACGGGAGAAGGAAGAAGGAAAAGGTGACTTGTCAGTTCCAAAACACTCACAGGACTTACCAGTAATCAAATGCAAGCGCCCTCCCTTCGAGTTTTTGGGTTCAACATCTCGACTCCGCTCGATGTTAAAACTGAGCGAAGCCGAAGTTTTAAGTTCCCCAGCAAAATTGTCAATTTGGTAGTCTACAATTGGTGAGGTTTAAATCCCTCCAGCAATTATCCTTCCTCCTACTTCCTTCATTTAATTTTCACCAGATGTCTAATGGAAACATAC
>NZ_FYBH01000389.1 GCF_900185595.1 Calothrix rhizosoleniae SC01 | reverse complement strand
GTATAACTCAGCAAGAACTATCGGCTAATTTACATCAAACAAGTCTACAAATAATATCTCTCGATACAGATACAGAGGTTATTAGTCATGAAAAACAAGATAATCCTAGTAGTGAAGTTACCCCAGAAAATCTAGTTTACTTGTTATTTACTTCTGGCTCCACTGGTAGACCAAAAGCAGTTGCTGTAGAACATCAACAACTTCTGAATTATTACTATGGAATTACGCAAAAACTGAATTTAGAAAGTTGTAATACCTTCGCAACAGTTTCTACTTTTGCAGCAGATTTAGGAAATACAATCATATTTCCTGCTTTAGCTTTGGGAGCTTGCTTGCATATAATTTCACAACCAAGAGCTTCCCATCCAGAAGTATTAGCAGAATATTTTTCTCAGCATTCTATCGACTGCTTAAAAATTGTTCCTACCCACCTCAAAGCCTTATTAACATCTTCCCATCCAGAACATATTTTACCAAAAAAATGTCTGGTTCTGGGAGGGGAAGCTTGTAGTTGGGAATTAATTGAACAGTTACAAAATTATGCTCAAAATTGTCAAATATTTAACCACTATGGGCCTACAGAAACAACTGTTGGAGCATCAATTTATCACGTAGATTCTAAATTAGAGTTTAACGAAGTTCGCAACTCAAAAACGGTTCCTATTGGTCGTCCTCTTCCTAATATCAAAATTTATCTATTAGATACAAATTTCCAACCCGTTCCCATTGGGACTCCCGGTGAATTATATATTGGGGGTGCAGGAGTTACTAGAGGTTATTTCAATCGACCAAAATTAACTAATAATAAATTTATTCCTAATCCATTTTTACCTGGAGAAAAATTATATAAAACTGGGGATATAGCTCGCTATTTTCGCAATGGAAATATTGAATTTATTGGACGGGTTGATTATCAAGTAAAGATTCATGGATATCGCATCGAACTAGGAGAAATAGAAACAGCACTACTTAAACATTCAGGTGTAAAAGAAACCGTAGTCATAGCAAAAGAAGATCAATCAGGTAACAAGCGCTTAATTGCATATACAGTAACTGATTTTGCACAGACAGTTAGTACTGAAAACCTGCGTCACTTTTTGCAGCAGCAATTACCAGAGTACATGGTACCAAATACCTTTGTACAGATGGAGGCTTTACCCTTAACACCCAATGGAAAAATAAATCGCGCAGCTTTACCAAGTCCCAATATTCAAGGATTATCAAGCAAAAATTTTGTTCCACCTCGCAATCCGGTAGAAGAAAAATTAGCAGAACTTTGGATGCAAATTCTGGGAGTTAATCGAATCGGAATTAACGATAACTTCTTTGAATTGGGTGGAGATTCTATCCTGAGTATGCAAATCGTTGCTAAAGCTAATCAAGCAGGTTTGCAAATTACTCCCAAACAGCTATTTGACAAACCCACTATTGCTGAATTAGCAATTTTATTAGACCAAGCCCAAACTAATTATGTCATTGATGCAGAACAAGGATTGGTAACTGGTGAAGTACCTCTAACACCAATTCAACACTGGTTTTTTGAGCAAAACTTTAACGAATCCCACCATTGGAATCAGTCCTTTTTATTCCAAGTCAAGCAAAAACTTAACCCAGTCATTTTAGAGCAAGCATTGCAGTTTATAATAGAACATCACGATGCTTTACGTCTACGTTTTCATGACAGCGAATTTGGTTGGCAGCAAATTAACACCCTTCCATCGGAAACAATACCATTTACACAGATTGATTTAACCAATAAAACCCCCGAAGAACAAACAGCAGAAATCTCTACGACAGCAACCAAACTGCAAAAAAGTCTCAGCTTATCCGATGGTCCTTTAATTAGAATCGCTTTATTTGACCTAGGTGCACAACAACCATCACGCTTATTAATTGCGATTCATCATCTAGTAGTGGATGGAGTTTCATGGCGAATATTACTTGCAGATTTGCAGCAAGTTTATCAGCAAATAACCCAAGGTGAAGTTATAAAACTACCAGCAAAAACCACTTCTTTTAAAAAATGGGCCGAAAGATTGAGAGAATACGCCCAATCGTCTAAAATACAAAAAGAATTAGAATACTGGCAGAACTCTTCACAAACACAATTTACCCTTCTACCAGTAGACTTTTCTCATGGTAAAAATACCATAGCTGAAGTTGAAACTATATCAGTACAACTCAGTACAACAAATACTCAAGAACTTTTACACAAAGTACCAGCAATATATCAGACTCAAATCAATGATGTGCTTTTAACCGCACTACTACAAGCTTTTAATCAATGGACTGGTAAGCAAACACTAACTATTGACTTGGAAGGACACGGAAGAGAAGAACTTTTCCCCGATGTGAATGTATCCCGTACAGTAGGTTGGTTTACCACCGTATTCCCTGTATTGCTTGATACCAAAGATATTGACCAAACAGAAGATATTTTATTAGCAGTAAAAGAACAACTGCGCTCAATACCCGAACGCGGTATTGGATATGGTTTACTACGGTACATAAGTGATTCTCAAGCCAAGCTAAATTATGACACAGCCCAAGTCAAATTTAATTACCTTGGTCAATTTAACCAACAGCAAGCTGAATCATCATTGTTTACCCCAGCACCAGAATCAAAAGGTATTAGTCGTAGTTTGCAAGGACACCGGACTCACTTAATAGATATTAATGGAATTGTCACCAACGGTCAGCTAAAACTAGATTGGACTTATAATAAAGAGATACATCGCCAACAAACAATTGAAAATTTGGCGAATAGTTTTCTGGAAAGATTACAAAAACTGATTACTCACTGTCAATCCCGAGAGATTCGTCAGTCAACAACAGAATCAGAAATTCTCCAAACTTTAAACGCCAAAGCAACTTTAGATCCAAGTATTCATCCAGATTCGACAACATTTGCAGATTGCACCAATCCCCATCATATTTTCTTAACTGGAGCTACTGGTTTTCTGGGAGCATTTTTACTTGCTGAACTATTGCAAAATAAACAAGCAAATGTCTATTGTTTAGTTCGTGCTGCTAATCAAGAATCAGCTAAAAATAAACTGAAAAATAATCTCCAAAAATACTTACTTTGGCAAGAATCGTTTAATCATAGAATTATCCCCATTGTTGGAGACTTATCGCAACCGTATTTAGGATTAACTAAAGTAGAATTTCAAGAATTAGCAAAAAAACTAGATATTATCTATCACAATGCTGCAGTAACTAATCTTGTTTATCCATACTCAATGCTTGAAGCTAGTAACGTAGGTGGAACCCAAGAAATTTTGAGATTAGCAAGTCAAATAAAACTCAAACCAGTACATTATATTTCTACTCTCAGCGTTTTAAATTCCCCAGAACATTCTCAAATCAAAACAATTTCCCAGCTTCATAAATTCAAACATTCACAAGTTCCATCTGGTGGCTATCATCAAACAAAATGGGTGTCCGAAAAATTGGTTTCCGAAGCTGATTATAGAGGAATTCCTATTTCTATTTATAGATTAGGAAGAGTATCGGGAGACAGTAAAAATGGCATTGTGAACATCAATGACCGTTTAATTAGAATGATTCGAGGTTTTATTCAATTAAAATGGGTTCCCGAGGGAAATTCAATCATAGATATGACTCCTGTCGATTATATAGCTAAAGCTATTGTTTACTTATCACAACAGGAAAAATCCAAATCATTAAATCAAATTTTTCATTTGTCTAATCCCCAGCCG
>NZ_FYBH01000143.1 GCF_900185595.1 Calothrix rhizosoleniae SC01 | reverse complement strand
CTTAATCAATTTGTATTTAATCTGTTCCAGTGAATTATAGCGTTTCTCAGCCTAGTGAGGTGCGGATTAACCTCACCCTGATAAAGCTATGCTTTATCAGGGTGAGGTTTTGATGTGTACTTCACCAGAGTAGGAAATGCTATATAAGCTACAAATTAAGTCCTCCTTTTTGTAACTTTTTAAATGGATCTAAAATAAAATCAATAACTCGGCGTTGGCGAATAATTACCTCTGCATTTGCTGTTTGTCCTGGTGAAAGTAATATGGGTTTGTGATGATTTTGAATATAGGAATGTTGGAGGCTGATTTTTAACTGAAAAGTTTCTACTTGCCCTTGACTAATTTCTTTAGTTTTAGAGTCTGGTGAAATCCAAATAACCTTCCCTGGAATTACTCCATAATCTTGGAAAGGATAGGCATCAAATTTAATTTTGACTGGCATTCCTATCCGTAAAAAACCACTATTTTGGCTAGCCATTTCAGCATTGAGAATTAACTCACTACCTTGGGGGGCAATTTTAGCTATAGTTTGCCCAGATTGAACAACTACACCCGGTTGAGTAATGGGAAAAGTAAAAATAGTACCATCAATAGGTGAACGTACAAGTCTTTGCTGTAGTTGAATACCTAAAGCCTTAATCTGACTTTTAGTTTGGATAGCTGCTGATTTTTGAGTAGCAATTTGCCTTTGTAGTTCTTTTAATTGTGTCTGACTTCTCAGCAAAGCTAGCTTCCCAGAATTGACGATACTGTTATAGGTATTTTGCTGTTCTCCTAAGGTGAATTTTGCTTGTTGAATATCAGACTGAGCTTGACTCATCATTGCCTGATAACGATTTTTTTGTTCTTGAAAACCAAGCTTGGCTTGCTTAATCTTGGATGCTGCTTGTAATTTTAATTTTTGGCTGGCTGCGGCTAATTTTTGCAATTCAACCACTTTAGTTTGAGCGATCGCTCCTTGTTCCCATAATGAATGGTAGCGTTTAATTTCCATTAAATCCCTACGCCAATTACTTCTAGCTAATTGATATTCTGCTTGGCTAGAATATATCTTCTGTTTAGCTTGTTCGACTTGAGCTAATTTTTCCCATTTTTGTAATTTATAGTTGCTACTTTTGGTATATAAGTTTTGATTCGCTTGATTTATTTGGGCAATTTTTGCTAATTCTTGAGCCCGATTTTGCTGTTCTTGGACTTGAAGAGCTAAAATAATTTGGTTTTTGGCTAACTGTAATTGATTAATGCGATTGAGTAAGCCTTCTAACTTTTTGTGAGCTTTTTGTAAATCTGTACGCAGAACCTGAGAATCAATTTCTACTAGTAATTGTCCCTCTTGAACACTTTCCCCTTCTTTAACTGCAACATTAATTATTTTGCCACCAACAACAGCATCTAACCTATGGGTTGAACTTTTAGGTTCCAATCTTCCCCTGGCGCTACCAGTTTCATCAACTTGGGAAAACATCGCCCAAGGTAAAGCGATCGCTGTAAATCCTACTAAAAAATACAGTATAGAACGAGTCCAACGCTGAGGTAATGCATCTAATAATTCCTCAGTCCCATAGGACCAATCTTTCTCCTCTATTAAATGAGGATGTTGATGTTTATTGTTTGTGGCATTTGTCATAAAAATTTGGGATTTTGGATTGATTTGACAAGATAAATTTGGCAAGTACTAGCTAGAAAATAGGGAATGGGGAGTCGGGAATCGGGAGTCGATCAGAGGTGTTTTCATGTTTGGTTGTAGACAAAATATTGTCCATGAATGACTAACTTGCCGCTTCGCAGTTTGCACCATCAAGTAATTATTGGTTATTGGGGAACTGGAGTTAGACAAAAGATATTACTTCTGTTCTCACATTTGTTGCTGATTGAGATAGAAATAATGACCCCTTTGAGCAATTAATTGATCATGGGAACCACTCTCAATTAACACACCGCGATCCAACACCAAAATTAAATCTGCATGGCGGACAGTGGATAAACGATGGGCAATAATTACACTGGTACGCCCTTGCAAAATTTGCTTGAGGTTGTTCTGAATAATACGCTCTGATTCCGCATCTAAATGGCTTGTAGCTTCGTCGAAAATTAATAAACGAGGATTTCCTAATAAAGCCCTAGCGATCGCTAAACGTTGCCGTTGTCCCCCGGAAAGCATTCCCCCACCTTCACCGATTTGGGTTTCATAACCCATAGGTAGTTGCTGAATAAATTCGTCTGCACCCGCTAACCTAGCAGCAGTAATAAGTTCTTGAGTTTCAACTTCTGGACAAGCAATGCAGATATTTTCCCCAATGGTTCCACCAAATAAAAAGGTGTCTTGGTCTACTACTCCAATTTTTTGCCGGAGCGATCGCAAAGAGATTCCCGTGACATCTTGTCCATCTATATAGATTTTACCTTCTGTGGGCGGATATAAACCTAAAATTAGTTTAGATAGGGTAGTTTTACCAGAACCACTGCGTCCTACCACGGCTACCGTCTGCTCTGGCAAAATTTCAAAGCTGAGATTTTCCAATACGTTCATCTCATTTTCTGCATGGTAGCGAAAAGTCACTTTTTCAAAGCGAATGTGTCCCCTCAATTGGGTTAAATTCTGGCGGGTTTGCTGGTGTAAGTCTTCCTCTGGTTCTGCTTCTAAGACATCATTAATTCGTTCCGCAGCTACGGTGACTTCCTGGAGTTGATTCCACAATACAGTTAACCGTTGAAAGGGACTAATGACGTTACCCAATAGCATATTGAAAGCAACCAACTGTCCAATGGTAAGTTGATTTTGAATCACCAACCATGCCCCAAACCACAATAAACAGGTAGTTAACACAGATTCAATGGTGCTACTCAAAACTTGTAACTGGTTACCAACCACTTGAGCAGTAAAAGTTTTTTTAATCAACTGGTTTAACCGTTCTTCCCAACGCCAGCGCACTGTCTGCTCAATCGCCATAGAACGGATGGAACGAATCCCGGTTAGGGTTTGGATTAAATAACTATTCTCGTTGGCTAGGGCATTAAATACTTCTTTGGAAATGCGCCGCAGTAAAGGTGTTGCGATTAACGCCAGAAAGAAAAATGGCGGTACAATCAGCAGGGATAATAATGCCATTTGCCAGCTATACCAAAACATTAACCCCAGATAAATAAATACTGTTAGTAAATCGAGGATGATGGATAGGGCTTCGCCGGTAAGAAAACGCTGAATTTTCTGGTTTTCTTGGACGCGGGAGACAATATCCCCTACGTAACGGGACTCGAAGTATGCTAGGGGTAAACGGAATGTATGTTTGATAAAACCAACTATCAAAGCTACACCAATGCGGTTGGCTGTATGATCTAGTAGATATTGCCGCAGTCCGTTCATTGCGACGCGAAACAGACCAAAGATGAGCATTCCCAAACCCACAGCAGTTAAAGTCAGGGTGCTTCCTTGAACGATGACTCGGTCTAATAATAACTGGGTGAATAAGGGAGTAATTAATCCAAAGATTTGAATAAATACACTAGCAAAGAAAATTTCTAGTAATACTAGGTAATGGGGTTTAACTAACTCGATAAATTGCCATAATGGTGTAGTTAATTCCTGGTTAGCTGCTAATACAGGTGTAGGTTGCAATAACAAAGCATATCCAGTCCATCCAGCTGTAAATTCTTCATGGCTGAGGTGACATAAACCCACAGCCGGATCGGCCACAATTACTCGTTTCTTGGTAATTTCATAAACAACAATGTAGTGATTCCCTTGCCAATGAGCTATGACTGGTAAGGATTGTTGAGCTAACTTATCAAAACTGGCTCTCACAGGTCGGGTAGCAAAACCAATGGTTTCGGCGGTAGTCGCCAAGGCTTGCATGGATGCTCCACTGCGGTTAGTGTTTGACATTTCCCGCAGTCGATTGATACTCAAGCGTTTACCCCAATATTGAGCCACCATTAACAAACAAGTTACTCCACAATCTGCCGTACTTTGCTGTTCAAAGAAAGGGTAACGTTTACTAATTCGTCCCCACAATTTCTGGATGCTGACTTGAGGACGGGGAAAGAGGGAAGGCTGTTTTTCTGGTAATGGTAAAGATTCGGATACAGAAGTATTACTTGTATCTCTGCCATCAATCACAGGAGTCTGCAAATTATCCCCAGCACCAATATCAGAATTAACCAAATCTGCTAATTCTGACCAATGTTGCAATGCCATTAACCAGTTCGCGGATTTGAGGATATAAATTACCGTAGGTTGGACTACCCGCCAAGATTGACAATCAATAGCTTCTGTGGAGACATGAACACTACCAGCAATTAAGGATTTACCATTTTGATCAACCAACTCTCCTTTTTGCAACAACCATAATCGAGAATTGTCAAGTGATTCTGTTGCTAGGCTTCCAGGATGGAGATGGTGCTGTTCAAATAGGGATAAACCCTGGAAAATCCCTATTCCCGTGGTATTACGAGGTAGGGGTAATTGTTGATGACATAAAAGTAACACATCCCACATTTGCGCCTGTTGCCATAAGCGATCGCGGATTTGAGGATACTTATCCATCAAAGCTTGTAGCTTATCTGCAGGTAAATAGCAAACCTTTAAATTAGCTGATGCTCTAGCAGT
>NZ_FYBH01000101.1 GCF_900185595.1 Calothrix rhizosoleniae SC01 | reverse complement strand
GTATAATATATTGCCAATTAAACCTCATCTATATTGATACCTGGAGTTTCTAATTATTCAGATATGTCATTGTGATGTAAGCAAGCAATCCTAAAATCATGTTATACAACTACGTTGGAGAATCAAAAATTTTTTCTGAGTTTCAAGCCCCTCGATTTATCGATGGGGTAACTGATAACTGATAACTGATAACTGATAACTGAAATGACAAATACACCACAAAATCCCCTGTTTCAAAAAATAGAACAGCTACGCCGTCACCGAGGTAAGGTGCGAGATACTAACATTAACTTGGCACATGGTAGCGGCGGTAAAGCCATGCGGGATTTAATTGATGATATATTTGTCAGCAATTTTGATAATCCCATACTCTCACAATTAGAAGATCAAGCCAGCTTGAGTTTAGCTAGTCTCGTACAACAGGGAGACAGACTTGCTTTTACCACTGATTCCTATGTTGTTGATCCCCTATTTTTCCCCGGTGGAGACATTGGAGAATTAGCTATCAATGGCACAATTAATGACTTGGCTGTCAGTGGTGCTAAACCTTTATATCTTACCTGTAGTGTAATTTTAGAGGAAGGTTTACTTATAGCAACCTTAAGAAAAGTTGCCCAAAGTATGCAAAGTGCAGCGCAAAAAGCTGGGGTACAAATTGTCACTGGTGATACTAAAGTTGTACATCGTGGTGCAGCAGATAAACTATTTATCAATACAACAGGTATTGGAGTAATTCCTCATGGAATCAATATTTCTGCTCACAATATTCAACCGGGAGATGTGGTAATTGTGAATGGGAAATTAGGCAATCATGGTGCAGCAATTTTAATTGCTCGCGGTGAATTAGCATTAGAAACTAATATCGAAAGTGACTGTCAGCCGTTAAATAGTTTAGTAGAAACGATTCTCAAAGTTTGTCCCCATGTTCGTGCCATGCGGGATGCTACACGGGGTGGTTTAGCAACAGTATTAAATGAATTTGCTCTCAGTTCTGATATTGGGATTCGTCTTCATGAACAGTCTTTACCTATTCGTGAAGAAGTCCAAGGAATTTGTGAAATATTAGGTTTAGATCCTCTTTATTTAGCTAATGAAGGCAAGTTAGTAGTAGTGGTAAAAAAAGAGGATGCAGAAGTAGTTTTATCTACAATGAAATCCCACGAAGCGGGTAAAGATGCTTGTATAATTGGTGATGTAATTACTTCTCCTCCTGGTGTGGTTCTCCTCAAAACTATTTTTGGTGCGGAGCGGATTGTTGATATGTTAGTGGGAGATCAATTACCACGTATTTGTTAATATATACCTCCCTCTAAAATATAAAATCTAAAATCGATTATTTTATGCATGAATTAGGCATTACCCAAAATATTGTGGCAATTGTATCCGAACATGCCCAAGGAGCAAAAGTAAAGCGAGTATTATTAGAAATAGGTAAGCTTTCTGCTATTATGCCAGATGCCGTACGTTTTTGTTTTGATGTCTGTTCCCAAGGTACTGTTTTAGCAGGGGCTAAACTAGAAATATTAGAGATTCCCGGTTTAGGAAAATGTTGTGAATGTGGTGCAGAAATTCCCTTAGAGCAGCCTTTTGGTAGATGTAAGTGTGGGAGCGTCAAACTAGATTTAATTGCTGGTGAAGAACTGAAAATTAAAGAGATAGAGGTAGAAGAATTATGTGTGTGACCTGTGGATGTTCCGGTGATAGTAATAGCAAAATTATTAATCCTGAAACTGGTTTAGAAACAGAAATTCATGACAAGAGCCATACTCCCCATCACCATACTCATACTTTGCCAGATGGAACGGTAATTACCCATACTCACAACCATGAAGTTTCTGAGATTCATGCCAATATTCATGGTACTACCATATCTTTAGAACAGGATATTTTAGCCAAAAATGACTTAATAGCGGCTGAGAATCGTGGGTGGTTTAAAGGTAGAAATATAGTGGCATTAAACCTCATGAGTTCTCCCGGTGCAGGTAAAACAACCTTATTAACTCGAACTATTAATGACTTAAAAAATCAGTTATCTATTAGTGTAATTGAGGGTGACCAAGAAACTATTAATGATGCCCAAAAAATTCAGTCAACAGGGTGTAAAGTTATCCAAATAAATACAGGTACGGGATGCCATTTAGATGCATCAATGATAGAAAGAGGTTTAGGCGAACTCAATCCACCTCTAAATTCAGTGGTGATGATTGAGAATGTGGGTAATTTAGTTTGTCCAGCTTTATTCGATTTAGGAGAAAATCTGAAAGTAGTAATTCTATCTGTAACTGAAGGGGAAGATAAACCAATTAAATACCCCCATATGTTTCGCGCTAGTGAAGTTATGATTCTCACTAAAATTGATTTACTACCTTATGTCCAATTTGACGTGCAAAAATGTATTGAATATGCCCAACAGGTAAATCCTGAAATCAAAATTTTTCAAGTTTCTGCTCAAACAGGAATTGGTTTAGATAGTTGGTATGAATGGCTATCTTATCAAGTAATAAGTAATAAGTAATAAGTAATAAGTAATAAGTGAGCCATTGCGGTGGACGGGTGCCCCGGCATAAAGCAAATGGCGAACTCCGAAAGAGTAATAAGTTTCAGCTTTCAACAAGGTCTTAACCTATATGCGTAGCGCGATATGATAGGACTTTTTTAGCAGTATGTGTCTACCACTTTGACAATACCTTCCTATTTTTAAAGTAAGAAATACCTGAGCCTAACTCCTCCGGAGATGCTGCGCGAACAGGACTGAAGGCGACGATTAAGACAACTCTGTTTATACCCTTCTAATCGATTTCGTTCTTTAACCCCGTAAACTATCTGTTGCAAAGTATTAATATTAATGAACTTTCTACCAAGAATGATAGAACGGGGATAATTCTGTCCTAAATACAGCAAATACAAACAATTATGACCTATTATCGAACAATGCCAACACCATGATGTAGTATATTACTTATCACTCAATTGGTTCTGATGGGGAACAGCCATCAGAGATAATGGGGAAAGTTCGGTGTAAATCCGGCGCTGTCCCGCAGCTGTGATGAGACAAATAATATTTATCTCTTAGTCAGAATGCCCGCCAATTGTTAATTACAAAGCATCTATCTGCGAGGCACAGATGACAAATATTCTTAGTAATTTGTATTGGGGAATTCAATTCATCGTAATTAATGTTGCTGTAGTAACTGCGTTAATTGCTGAAAATATTGCTGTATATGGGAATGAAGTTTCCCAGTCTGAATCGCCACAAGAAGAAGCAGACATAGAACTGACAGTTATAGAAAAATTATTGAATCAACCTGTTTACTCCCCATTTCGTAGAGAAGGTACAGTTAAAGATGCAACTCGTCCTGTCTACGTAATTACAGGTGAAGAGATGGAAGCGCAAGGTGCGCGGAATGTTAGAGAAGCGATGCGATTTCTTCCAGGAATTCTCCCTGATGGTTTGGTGGGAACGGAATTCCAAGGATTGAGCTCCCAATTTATCCGAGGTTCCAGCAGCGATCAGGTGTTGATTTTGCTGGATGGAAAGCCAATTAATGATGTGGGTTCAGGAGGGTTTGATTTATCGGAGATACCCACTAACAACATCGAACGCATAGAGGTGTTACCTGGAGGAGGTTCTACCCTATATGGTTCCGGTGCGATTGGGGGAGTAATCAATATTATTACCCGTAGTCCGACAGAGAAACCAACCACAGACGTTAAGGTTAGTATTGGTTCCTATGGGTTGAATCAGCAGAGTATTCAAACTAGGGGAAAGTCGGGAAATATTGGTTGGGTGTTGGGATACAATCGTACCCAAGCAGAGTATGATTATCCGTTTTCGATTCCAGAGGCTAATTTTGAGGGAACTAGAGAAAACAATGATGTTATTGCTAACAATTTTAATTTAAAACTCCAAGCTGATATAAATCAGCGCAATAGTCTTACTTTTTCCGCACTGTATCTGGGTAAAGAACAAGGTGTACCAGGAGGAGTTCCAGTTCCTGCAGCTGCTTTTAACAGTTTAACTGACAATGATCGTAAATATACAGACCAAGTTTTAACTGATGTAATTTGGAAGAGTAAACTGGGAAATGGGGAAGATTCATTGCTAACGGCAAGAGTTTATGCTGATTTTTTAAACACTCGTTTTGAAAATGTTTCTTCTCAAAACAGGCGTGATAACCAGCAAGATTCCTATGGAGTTCAAGTAAATCACAGTTGGAAATTTGCTCAGAATCAAGCCTTAGTTTATGGCTTTGATTATCGTTATGTCGAAGCAAAAAACAGCACTTTTAATTTTGTTACTAATGAAAATACTGTGAGTTACGATGACAGTATTAGTAAGGGGGGAATTTTCGCTAGATATGAAATTGATTTTACCCCCAGTTTTCACATGAACGTTGGCTTGCGTCAGGATTTTAATAGTTTAAGTAATAGTTCATTTACCTCACCCTCTGTAGGTGCAAAGTTAGCAATTTCTAACTCTACTACCATTCGTGCTAACTATATGAGAAACTTTCAAGCACCCACCCTGTTTGATCTATTTGGTAGAGGTAGTACTTTCGTCGGAAATCCTGACTTAAAACCAGAAAAAGGTAATAGTTTTGATATTGGAATTGACCAGAAATTAGGTAAATTTGGGTTATTGCGTTTGACATATTTCAACAATAGGATTTCTGACTTAATTGCCTTTAAATTTGCAAGTCCTGTTTCTACATTTGAAAATATTGGTTTAGTCCGGACACAAGGTTTGGAAGCTTCCTTAAATTTACAATTAGCAAGAAATTTCTATGCTTTTGCCAACTATACCCTCAACGATCCGCGTATTTTAGAAAGTACCAATTCTGCGGAAGAAGGTAATGAATTAAGTTTTAGAGGTGCAGATAGTTTAAATTTGGGAATCTCCTATGAAACATCACAAGGTTTATACGCAGGAATTCTCATGCACTCCCTTGGTGCATATCCAACTAACAATAGTAATACAGAGTCTTTAGCGGGATACACAACTTTTGACTTTAAAGTTAGAGTACCCTTAAGTAATACATTTGTCGTGACTGGGAATTTAGATAATATTTTTAACCAGAGATATCAAGTATTCCCTGGTTTTCCCGATGCAGGTAGAGTTTTTCAGGTAGGTGTAAATGCTAAATTTTAGGTAACATGATGAAATAAATGTATCATCTATATTGGTACGTTTTTAATAACTAGTAACTGCAAATTAAAAATTATCATGAGTGAGTTTAATCCTTGGGTAACACCATTAAATCGTACTGTCACCGAACCTTTATCAACAGGAGGATATATAGAATATGAAGAATTTGATACCAATTGTGACGTTTTATCATCACTTACTTACACATTATTTCAACAAAATTGGCAGCAAGTAGGGGTAGGACACATTGTTCAAGGTGGTGTATTAGAATTAGAATTTAATGCTGCACCTAAAATTTGTATTTTATATGATGGATATCTTACCGTAGTCACGGAAGGTTGGCATCTTCACCTATGTATTGAAGCAAATTTAGGTGGTCCCCATTGTAGAACACCACTGGAATTAAGACAACAACGTCAAGTAAGCCGTGCGGCTTTTTATCGACGTTTCAATGCAGAAGGAAAGCCTAGAAGTTGGGGAATTGATTTATGGAATGGTGCAGGGGAAAATTTGATGACAATCTTTTTACCTAACCCCTATGTGGAAGAAGAAAATTTATTACCAGAAGGGAAACCTAACCTGAGTAAACTAGCTTTGTACCAAGAATTACGAGAGATTTATGTATTAGGTGAAAAGCCAATACCTTTCGAGAAAAATCCTTTAAAACATCCCTACATATCCGTTTGTACTTCTACCCGTTGTCTTCCTTCCCAAAACTGGAAACCAACTTTTGAAGCACTAAAAGCAGCAGTTGATAAAGCAGGTTTGGATATCGAAGTGAGAACTTCTGGCTGTTTGGAAGTTTGTAAACTTGGTCCAGTAGTCTTCTATTCAGAAGATAGGACTTGGTATACTCGTGCTAATCCCAAAGTGACGGAAAATATTGTGAATCAACATTTAGTAAAGGGGGAAAAGCTAGCTACACATTTATATCCACCAGAACCAAAATAATTTTATATTTTTGATTTTGTATTTTTGATTTATCCAATAGAACAATTTGCTTGCTTTGTGCAACTCAGGAATTAATTATCATAAAAACTAGCTACAGTATTTATCCCTGTGGTATTTTTTATCAAGGTGACCAATGAAAATAATATTTCATCAACCAGTAAAATTGTTCGTTTTTTTGACTCAGTTAATGCTGGTTATTATTTTTTCGATCGCCTGTAATAATCAAACTATTTCTTCCACTAAAAGCCAAGATAATCAAGAAGAAATATGTACTCAAGATTATAATCCCAATACTGACTACTTCCCCGAAAAAATTACTGTAGATTATGCTATTGGCTTTAATGTAGAATATCGCAAAAATTATAAAATAGTCACAGTTAAAAATCCCTGGCGTAATGCTAAAAAAGGGTTTCAATATATTTTAGTTCAATGTGGGACACCAGCACCAGAAGGCTTTTCATCAAGTCAAATTATCGCTGTACCAATAAATTCTCTAGTCTCCCTTTCTACAACTCATTTACCCCATCTAGCTAAGTTAGGAGTAGTAGATAAACTTACTGGTGTTAGCGACACAAAAAGAGTTAATACATCGGAAGTAGTGGATAAAATTAAAGCTGGGAAAGTAGCGGAAGTTGGTAATAATCGGAATCTAAATATAGAAAAAATTTTAGAATTAGATCCAGACTTAGTGATGACTTATGGGGTGGGTAATCCTCAACTGGATAGTCATCCTAAACTATTGGAAGCAGGTTTAAAAGTAGGGATTAATGCTGAATATATGGAAACGTCTCCCCTAGGACGTGCAGAATGGTTAAAGTTTACTGCTTTGTTTTTTAATCAAGAAAATATTGCTCAAGAAAGCTTTAGTAAAATAGCTAAAAAATATGAAAATATTGCTTCTAAAACCAAGTCTAGCAAACAACTACCAAAAGTTTTTACAGGATTTAACTTTAAAGGTAATTGGTACATACCAGGATGTCAAAGTTATGTCGCAAAATATTTAAATGACGCAGGAACAAACCATATTTGTGTAGGTAATTATTCCGGTAGCACCCCTTTATCTTTTGAAGATGTTTTTCAACGTGCTGCAAACTCAGACTATTGGCTCAATGTTAGTCAATCTTGGAAAAAAATAACAGATATTATTGCTGAAGATAATCGCTATAGTAATTTTTTAGCAGTTGAGAAAGGTAATGTTTATAACAATAATTATCGTGTTAATCAGAATGGTGGTAACGATTATTGGGAAAGTGGAACTAGTAACCCTGATATAGTTTTATCTGATTTAATTAAAATTTTCCATCCAGAAATTTTACCCAATCATCAATTAGTTTATTATCAGCAATTAGAATAGTTATTTATATAATTCATCGGAGATATTAAATACTATTTATATTAACTATCAATCAGCTTCAATAATTATGACTTATTCTGCCAAAATTTTAGAACAGCGAGAAAGAGAAAAGAAATCTCTCAAAACTCTTTTAGAGCCTAGCTTTGTTGCTTCGTTAGCTTTACATATTATTTTACTAGCTTATGGTATTATTCATCTTATAAAAAAAGTATCACTAATTGCAGAACCACCAATTGAAATCACCTTTTTTAAACCACCTTTAGAAGAAGAAATAAAACCACCTCTAAAGCCAAAAATCACAAAAGTGCAAACAGAAAAACTGCAATCCAAAGCTGTTGAAACTTCATCTACAATAAACCCAAATCCAGGAATTAACCTGACAACTGTTCCACTAACTACAAGAATAAAATTATCACAGCAAAAGCAGTCTAAATCTAAGATTCTTATAGAATCACAAAAGCTGTTTATTAAACCCCAACAACCTCTAATTCAGCCACAAACAACACAAAGTAATGTCTAATTCTAGTAACTAATTTATTCTCAATAGAATATTAGCTCACTCAGATGATGTTTTCAGTATTTCATATGTCCCTAATCAAGGATCAATATAACAGATTTACAAAAAGTAAAAATCACAATCTTTTCAGAATAAATTCCCTAGTTTTCTTGATATTACTTATAGGCTTGATATTATTCTTCTTAATCGATATAGCATTAGGTTCCGTCCATATTCCCATTCAAGAAGTTATTAGCATCTTATTAGGACAAGAAACAACAAAAGCAACTTGGACGACTATTATTTGGAAATTTCGCTTACCCAAAGCCATAACCGCAACTCTTGCTGGTGCAGCTTTAGGAACAAGTGGACTGCAAATGCAAACCCTATTTAGAAACCCTGTAGCCGGACCATTTATATTAGGAATTAGCTCTGGTGCTTCCTTAGGAGTAGCATTAGCAATATTAGCAGTCAGTATTACTGGTATAACTGAATTACTGCAAAAATTAGAAATAATTAGTGATTTTAGTTTAATCCTAGCAGCAAGTTTAGGAGCATCATTGGTACTGGGGTTAGTGTTAATTGTTTCTCGTCGCGTCCAAGATACAATGACACTGCTAATTTTAGGACTATTGTTTGGTTATGCCACCAGTGCTATTGTCAGTATTTTACTCAACTTTAGTGAAACTCAACAAATCCAATCATACTTACAATGGACAGTTGGTAGTTTTGCGGCTGTCACATGGCGACAAATGTTAGTTTTAGCACCCATAGTGCTGTTAAGTAAGTCGGCACAATAAAACCAAACTATGTGAAGAATAGTAAATAAGCCTAAAACCCTTGTTCCCCCTGCTCCCTGCTCCCTGCCCCCTGCCTTATCCAAACGATAATTTTTTACGCCAACCTACTTAGCTTTGTTAATGTCGGTAATGCTATCAAAATCCTTAAATACACTTCTACTGGGTGAAAATTACGCTCGCAGTTTGGGTTTATCAGTACAAAAAGCAAGATTTTGGATTATTACCAGTGCCTCTATTTTATCAGGGGCAATTACCGTCTTTTGCGGACCGATCGCTTTTTTAGGTGTCGCAGTACCCCATTTATGTCGTAGCTTGTTCAAAACTTCAGATCACCGCATACTAGTCCCTGCTGTCATCTTTGTGGGTGCAATTCTCGCCTTAATTGCAGATTTGCTCTCACAACTACCAGGAAGTCAAATTGTCCTACCTTTAAACTCCGTGACAGCTTTGATTGGTACTCCCGTGGTTACTTGGGTGATTTTGCATCGTCATTCCCATACATAAGACTTCTTGCAGAAGTCAAGTAATAAGTAATAAGTAATAAGTAATAAGTAATAAGTACGAGAATTGACGCAAAACTCCAGGACAAAAATACTTTTGCAAGAAGTCTACAGTTATCCCCCATGAATCATCCAATTCTCAACACCAATAACCTGGCTATCGGTTACAAAACATCACGGGGTGGGACTCGCATTGTTATCCCTGACATTTGTGCATTCCTAATCCCTGGTGAATTAGTCTGTTTATTGGGTGCGAATGGTGCGGGTAAATCAACCCTATTGCGAACCTTAGCGGGAATGCAACCCCCCATTCATGGAACAGTAGAACTGCTGGGAAATGACATCTATAATGTAGCACCACAGGAGTTAGCCAGACTTCTGAGTTTAGTCCTCACAGAAAAAATTGATGTGGGAATGCTTTCTGCTGAAACTTTGGTAAGTATGGGACGCTATCCTTATACTGATTGGTGGGGAAACTTAACTACAAAGGATGAGAAAATAGTCCAATGGGCGATCGCATCTGTAGGAAGCCTACACCTAGCTAAACGCAATGTCAACCAACTCAGCGATGGGGAACGGCAAAAAATCATGATTGCTCGTGCTTTAGCCCAGGAACCTGCTTTAATGCTACTAGATGAACCGACAGCCTTTTTAGATTTACCCCGTCGTGTAGAGATTATGCAACTATTGCGCCAATTAGCACAACAAACAAATCAAGCAATTTTGCTTTCTACCCACGACTTAGATTTAGCTTTGCGTCTTGCTGATAAAATCTGGTTGTTAACAGCAGATGGTTCTCTAGAAATTGGTGCGCCGGAAGATTTAGTCCTAAATGGTATATTTACTGAAACTTTCCAGAGTGAAGGTGTCGAATTTGATGCGACTTCTGGAGAATTTCGTTTGCATACACCAATTCGTGGTGAAATCAGTTTAGTTGGTGGAGGAATAGAAACCTTATGGACAAAGCGTGCTTTACAAAGGGCTGGGTTTGTTGTGGTATCAGATAGCAATTCCTCAATTACCATAGAAGTGTTAAATGTAATGGTCGAAGACTACTCGTACCCCTCCGGGGAAGGCTACGCCAACGGAGTATCGCGCCAACTGAATTGGCAAGTAAAGTACAGAAATGCTGTATCAAAATGTCAATCTGTCTATGAATTAATTCAGTTTTTAGATCGAATCACGGAAAATTAAGAATAAACCATTTGATTGATTAATACTAAGTTGCATTCTCTTATAGTAGTTCGAGTTAGTGAGATTGCTTTCTTCCACTCTAAATCCAGTCGCAATGAAAAAATACTATCTTTGAAAGCAACTTGGTATTAGCCGTTACTAGCCCTCTTCAGCCACTTTCGGCAGATAATAATCTATAATCCTTACAGGATAGGACTTTTACCAAAAACCTTGATTTCAAGCATTATGTTAGAAAATAAACGATCAAATCCTCGCTCTATCTACAGTTGAAAATTTGGCTATGATTTTTATTTTCACAGAGTGACTAAAGAGGGATTAGGATAGAAATGTTGAATGAGATTATTAATCTTTTCGATTTAACTTTCGTACAAATATAAGCCTATGTGTATCTCCACGTTGCCTGTAGCAGGCTTCACTTCATCAAATAGTACGAAAATAGTATCATTACCATAGCGCAATCTAATTTCATTTACTTTTAGTGGATAGACATAGGTTTCACCGCCTGAAAAATAACACTTGCATACTGCATGGTTAAAGTATGCATTTGTCAACGGAGTTACATCATAAGAGTGTTTTAAAACTTCTAACCATGAAAGACCTGCTTCAATGTCCAATCCATTTTCCGAGTAGTGTACGCCAGGAATTATCTTGGCTTCAATTAAAAAAGATTGAGATACATTTACCATGTTGAATCCCTTATTTTATGCAATGTAATTGAACACAAATACTGATCTAATTACAGAAATAAAATTACCTGATTATGTTTATATTGGTGAATTTATCTGCAATTAGCATATTTATCATCAAAATATCACATTGAATTTATTTGCCTAGAAAGTTTATAAATTAGTACTTAATAAATCAATACTTAATAAGTTTTCCTCAAAATATAGCACTACGAAAGCACGTTAGGATATTTTTGAATGTTGAAACCTATGAACAGTAAAATTATTACTTATTACTTATTACTTATTACTTATTACTTATTACTTATTACTTATTACTTGCGCATAGCTCTATAAGTGAGCCCTCAGCTCTCAACCTGAGAATTGGGCATAATAAACAAAAGCCCCAATTTCTTCTAAAAATCAGGGCTCTCAGGGTTTCCAATAAAAATTAATTAACCACCAGCGACAGCAGGGACAATACTGACTTCATCACCATCTTTAAGAGATGTCTCCGCACCATCTAAAAAACGGATATCTTCGCTGTTTACGTATAAATTGAGAAATCGCCGTGGTTTCCCTTGCTCATCACATAATCTGGCTTTGATCCCCGGACAAGCTGTTTCTAAGGAGTCAAATAATTCGCTAATGTTGTTACCACTACATTCTACGGTAGCTTGGTTATTACTAAATTTTTGCAGGGCAGTAGGAACTAAAACTTTGATGGACATAGTGGGAAGATAAGTTATAAATTATGCAGTGTGAAATGTAAAGTATCAGGATTTAAAGAAATTTAGCCTCTATACTTTACAATTCACCCCTTAAACGAGGACTTGTTGCCATTCCAAGCGATCTAAGGTGCGAGAACGCTCTAATGCTCGCTCGAAACTATCGAGTTTTGCTTCAATGGTTAAAGGCTCTCCAATATAGCCTTGGACAGCTTCTTGGGTTTTCAAACCATTACCAGTAATATAAACCACTGTGGTTTCATCTGGATCAATTTTGCCAGCTTCTACTAATTTTTTCAGTACAGCAACTGTTGTACCGCCAGCAGTTTCGGTAAATATGCCTTCGGTTTCCGCTAGGAGTTTCATGCCTTCGATGATTTCAGCATCGGTGACTGATTCAATATTACCGCCGGTTTTCTTAGCAATTTCTGTAGCATAAATACCATCTGCAGGATTACCGATGGCAATTGATTTGGCGATCGTGTTGGGTTTAACTGGCTGAATAAAGTCTCTATCTTCCTTAAAGGCTTTAGCAATGGGGGAACAGCCTTCTGCTTGTGCGCCACTAAATCTCACTGGCTTGTCTTCCACTAAGCCAACTTCCACAAATTCGTTAAAGCCTTTGTAAATTTTAGTAAATAAGGAACCGGATGCTAGGGGAGCAACTATATGGTCTGGTAGTTTCCATCCTAATTGTTCGGCGACTTCAAAGCCTAATGTTTTAGAACCTTCTGAGTAGTAGGGGCGCAGATTAATATTTACAAATCCCCAGCCGTGGGTATTGGCAACTTCCGAACAGAGGCGGTTAACTTGGTCATAATTACCTTCAACTGCCATCAAGGTAGGATTGTAAATTAAGCTACCCATTACTTTCCCGGCTTCTAAGTCAGCAGGAATAAATACACAGCAATCCAAACCGGCATGGGCAGCGATCGCAGCAGTAGAATTGGCTAAGTTACCAGTACTGGCACAGGAAACGGTGGTAAAACCTAATTCTTTTGCCCTAGTTAAAGCTACTGACACCACCCTATCTTTGAAGCTCAGGGTGGGCATATTCACAGCATCATTTTTGATATATAAATTCTTCAGACCCAGACGACGGGCTAAACGCTGGGAATGAACCAAAGGAGTCATTCCCGTACCCACATCAATGGGATTCTCACTAGCTACAGGTAAAAACTGACGATAACGCCAAATTGAATTTGGCCCATTGGCAATGCTCTCGCGGGTAACTGTACGACGGAGGTTGCTATAGTCGTAGGTTACTTCCAAAGGTCCAAAGCATAATTCACATACATGGCTTGCCTGGAGTTCGTATTCTGCACCACATTCTTTACATTTGAGATTTTTGAAAGTTGCGGTGGAACTTTGACTTTGATTTGCGATCGCCTGAGTCATAATCAGTTTTCCCTGGATTTCCTTCAGCTATCGCCTGATAGTATCACGAGTAAAAATACCAGTCAAACATACCCGACCATTTTGGTCGGGTATGGTTTATTTAATAGGTTGATTATGGCTGAAAACCTTGTTGTTAAGGGATATTGATGGCGGTGTATCCTACTGATAAATCGAAACATCGTCCGTGATGGAGAAAATAATCTATTTGCAACATAGATAAAGCAAATGGCAGCTTTTTGTTAGAAGTGATAGTTGCTAATACGGGTATAGGTATTGAAACCAGTCAGCTAGAAGCCATATTTGACTGTTTCTATCAGGCGGAAGGATGGTTGCGACGTAGCATCAATGGTACAGGTTTGGGTTTGGCTATTTGTCGTCAGATTATCCAAGGCATGGGAGGAAAAATTTGGGCAGAATCCTCTGGTAGCAATCAAGGTAGTCAGTTCCACTTTTCTATCCCCATTGATTCCACTCAACTCTGTTAAACTTATATCAACTAAAAAAAAGAATGGGACATATGGGTAGGGGTTTAGCAATGCTAAACCCCTGCGAATAATTTATCTGTCGCAAACATTATTGGAATTGGTATTACCTAAATCTACTCATTGGCAGAAAAATAGATAAACC
>NZ_FYBH01000056.1 GCF_900185595.1 Calothrix rhizosoleniae SC01 | reverse complement strand
AATGATTCAATATAAATAATGAACTATTGTGGAGAAACGTAAATGTTAGGCGTAATTACTTACCTGGTTTTCTTAGCTTCGTTTACTGGTATTGCGGTTGTTTTACTATTCGGCTTACGCGCCATTAAGTTCTTGTAGGATAGACAATGCCCTCTCGGGGCGGGTGTGAGGAGTGTGGGAGTGAGAGAGTGTGGGAGTGAGAGAGTGTGGGAGTGAGGGAGTGATGGAGTGAGGGAGTGAGGGAGTGAGGGAGTGAGGGAGTGATGGTTGGGAGTTAAGATTTTTTATCGTTCTCTCTTTCCTTCTTTCCCTCTTTCCCTCCTTCCCTCTTCCACTCTTTCCCTCTTCCCCTCCTTCCCTCCTTCCCTCTTCCACTCCTTCCCTCTTCCACTCCTTCCCTCTTACCTCACTTCCACCAATGGAGTCGCAACTTTTTCCCCGCGTTGAAAGGGAGGACGCATTTCCAATCCCAGTAAATCCAACATTTCTCTATCTGCGTCATAACCGGGACATGGAGTGGTGACGGTTAACATTTTGCCATCGTCACTGGAAAAAATGGAGTTTGCCCCTGCCATAAAGCAAAAAGCTTGCTCAACCTGGGATAATCTCGCTCTACCGGCACTTAAACGCACGTCAGAACTAGGCATAATCATTCTGGCAGTAGCAATCATCCTCACAACATCCCAAATGGGCACATCTGGCTGATTTTCTAGGGGTGTGCCTTCAACTTGGGAAAGAATATTAATCGGTACGGATTCTGGATGGGGATTTAAATTCGCCAAGGTATGCAACATTGATACCCTATCTTCCACACTTTCACCCAAACCGAGAATACCTCCAGAACAAACAGTCACATTGGTTTGCCTGACATTATCAATAGTTTTCAGGCGATCGCCATAGGTTCTAGTGGTAATAATTGTACTGTAGTATTCTGGGGAAGTATCTAAATTATGGTTGTAGGCATAAAGTCCCGCAGCTTCTAATTTTTTTGCTTGAGAGTCTGTGAGCATACCCAAGGTGCAACATACTTCCAGTCCCATATCAGTCACATCTTTGACCATATCTAGGACTCGATCAAATTGGGAATTGTCTTTGACTTCCCGCCAAGCAGCACCCATACACACACGACTGATACCACTGGCTTTGGCTTCCTGGGCAATATTTAAGACAGTTTCTTTTTCTAGGAGTGCTTGGGGTTTAACTTCTGTTTTGTAGCGAGAAGACTGGGCACAGTAGCTACAATCTTCTGGACAAGCACCGGTTTTAATGGAAATTAACTTACAAACCTGTATTTGTTGGGGATTATGATATTGGCGATGGGTGCTAGCAGCTTGATAAACTAGCTCTAGCAATGGCAAATCATGTATTGCCTGAATTTCTTCTATTTGCCAATCGTAGCGTATTCCTACTGACATCTTTTGTTATTGTTTGATAAATGTTGCTAGGTGGATTTTGGATGGGGAATTATCCTCAGTTCTGTTGCATTTTTATATTAAGTAGGTTGGCGTGATTAAATGTAAGATGTCATTGCGAGGAGGAACGACGAAGCAATCGCAATGACTGGGATTACTTCGTTCCTCGTAATGACGGAGCATATTATATTTATTTGTACCCACCTACTTACTGAGGTCAGAAATAGCTTATCAAGATTTTATTGATGATGAAGGGAAATCATTGAGTATTTTAACAACTACTTGTTCACTGCAATACCATCGCAAACCCGCCGATCCTTCTTCCTAACATTGGGATTATGGCGCAGATAATCCCCAGCCCAAGCACAACCCTTTGCCATCAAGTCATCTAAATCCAGATTCCACAGCTTGACGGTGTTGTCCTCACTGGCGGAGGCAATGGTTTTACCGTCCGGGCTAAAGGCGACACTGATGACATCACCACTATGACCTTTAAGGGTTGCTAATTCCTGCCCATTCAAATTCCACAGCTTCACCGTGTTGTCCGTACTGGCGGAGGCAATGGTTTTACCGTCCAGGCTAAAGGCGACACTGGTGACACCACC
>NZ_FYBH01000034.1 GCF_900185595.1 Calothrix rhizosoleniae SC01 | reverse complement strand
CTTATTGATGAGAATACTAATGTTGAGGAATCCTTCCACTCCTGGTTTGGTGGTGGTGATGATGATGATCCTTTTTGGTCATGGTTTGGTGGTGGTGATGATGATGATTCCTTCTGGTCATGGTTTGGTGGTGGTGATGATGATGATCCTTTTTGGCAAAGTGTGTTCAATGGTGCTGCCAACTCTGAACCACTACCAGGAGAACAAAACCCCAATAACCCTAATACCACTATCAAAACTCAAATTGGCACTGGGATAGATGATATATTCGGCGGTTTTGTTGGGAATGATGATATCAGTGGTGGAGATGGGGATGACTTAATTGATGGTGGGGATGGGGATGATACCCTCAAAGGTGATGCTGGCAATGATAGCATCTTTGGCTTCAACGGCAATGACAAAATCTATGGCGGTACGGGAAATGACTTTCTTTCCGGGGAAAGTGGTAGTGATGCCATTTATGGTGAAGCTGGTGCTGATGTTGTCTCCGGAGGTGGGGGTGATGATTTCCTTTCTGGGGGAGAGGGTAGAGACTTCCTCATTGCTGGTACTGGTGATGATGCGGCTTTTGGTGGTGCTGGTGATGATCTGATTCAAGGTGAAGCTGGAAGTGACCTGCTGGTGGGTGAAGATGGCAGGGATATGATTGAGGGTGGTCATGGTAATGATCTGATTTTTGGGGATAGCTACCAAGATACTAGTAGCTTTGATATCAACCTCAACAACCTGAGAAGTCAGTTTAACATCGATTCTAGTAGTAATAATACTGATACTAGTGATAGTAATAGCGAAAATGCAAGCAGTGATAATGACAATAGTTCTAATAGTGGCAACGAGAACAATGTTGTTCTGAATGAGTGGATAGTTTTCCAGCAAGGGGTGAATGGCTACAGTGGCACGGTTGATACCTATATACATGGAAATAATCCTAATGCCAACAATAGCAGTTCAACTTCCTTGAATGTTGATAGTAGGTATAGAAGGGAGCCTGTTCAGGGTCTGATTCGGTTTGACGATATCTTCGGCAGCCAAACTGGTCAAATTGCTTTGGATGATACTATCAACTCTGCGGTTTTGGAAATTGATGTTTCTAATAGAGGAAATAGCCTTGAGGTATATGAGCTGCTGCAAAGTTGGACAGATACAGCCACTTGGAACTCTTGGGAGAATGGAATTCAAACCAACGGTACAGAAGCAAAGAGTACGTCAGTAGCTACTACGGGTTACGTGAATAAAGGCATCCTCACCATTGATGTGACAGCTAGTTTGCAAGCTTGGCAAGCAGACCCCACGAGTAACTATGGCTGGGCTTTTCTACCGACTGATACTAATAATGTTGAGTTTGACTCTGCTGAAGGTACTAATGCACCTCGCCTGTTGGTTAATGTTGAAGAAGCAACATCTGACAGCTATTACAACGATAATTATACTGATAATTCCAGTGATGATTCTCTAACAATTAGCACAGTTAGGTTTGAAGCTGAGAATATGACTTTGGATGGCTACCAAGCGCAAACAGTTAGTTTTGCCTCTGGTGGTAGTTTAACTAAGGCAATTTCTGCTGATTCTACCGTAACTGCAACTACCACCTTTACTGGTGCGAGCGGGTTCTACGATGTTATCGTCGCTTACCATGATGAAAATGATGGTGTATCCGAGATTTCTGTGACAGTTGGTGGGGTAGAAGCAGATAAATGGCTACTCGACCAAGATCTAGATAATTCCTTAGCAGTAACTGATAACTTTGTTACCCGTACTGTTGCCGAGGGACTGGTAGTCAACGAAGGCGATGAGATTTTCTTGCAAGGAATTGCAGATACCGGTGAATATGCTCAGATTGACTATATTGAATTTGTGCCCGTTGAAAGTGCCAATGTACAGCTCTCATATAATAGCGATATTCTCAGGGGTGGCGGTGGTAATGACGTAATCTTCGGTGATGTTGGTGATGATATTATCTACGGTGAAGATGAGTTTGATGATGGTAGTGTTACCCCTGTGATTCCTGAGGGTTATACTTATTATACCTATGGTCAAAGTACTTACGTTCTTAGTTCAGCAACTACATGGGAAGCAGCCCAAACTGAAGCCCAGAGTTTAGGCGGTAACTTAGTTACTATTAATGATGCTGCTGAAGAGGACTGGTTAAAACAAACTTTTGGTACCAGCGAAGAGTTGTGGATTGGTTTGACTGATAAAGATACCGAAGGTACTTTTACCTGGGCGAGTGGTGAAGCTGTTACCTATACCAACTGGGTACCTGGTGAGCCTAATAGCCATAGCACTAGCAGTGACTATGTGCGGATGAATTTTGATAACAGTGATTCTGGCTGGGGCGATCTTTCGGAAAATTATCAACGACTAGGTATCATCGAAATTGATTGGTCTGTCGCTGGAGGTAACGATGTTCTTGTAGGAGGAAGCGGCAATGATATAATTTACGGCAATTCTGGTAATGATGTGATCTTCGCTGATGATTATGGTGTAGCCACTGTTAATCAGGGGGAAACTTCAAACACCCTTGACGGAGATGATGCTCTGATTTTCAACTACACCTCTGAAATGCTACTGAATGATGTGATCTTCGCTGATGATTATGGTGTAGCCACTGTTAATCAGGGGAAAGTTTCAAATACCTTTGACGAAGATGATGCTCTGATTTTCAACTACACCTCTGAAATGCTACTGAATGATGGTGATAGTACCTTTGCTGATGATTATGGTTTAGCCATTGTTAATCAGAGGAAAACTTCAAACACTTTTGACGGAGATGATGCTCTGATTTTCAACCACACCTCTGAAATGCTACTGAATGATGGTACCCTCAGTTTCAGTTTTCAGGCTAATGATGTCTCTGAAGAACAAGGGCTATTTTCTAAAGACTCAATGGGTTACGATGATGGCGGGCACTTGACCGTAAACTTGGATGATGAGCAACTCACTGTTCGTTTGCAAAGTATTAACTCAAATTACACAGTTGAAACTTTTGTAAACTCAGGTCAAGAATATGATGTAGCGATCGCATTTGGTTCTCGTGGTTTAGAGCTATGGCTCGATGGAAACCTTGTTGATATAAACACCTATACAGGAGGACTGGGTAATAATTCTGGAGGTGGCGGTAATTATGAGCCTATTGTTTTAGGAGCAAGTCAATCATGGAGCAGCGATCTGACAGCAAACAACTTAATAGATTATTTCACTGGTACCCTAAAAGATGTGCGCCTCTATGACCAACAACTAAGTGGTACAGAAATTTCTCAACTCTCTACAAACCCATATACCAGTGCCAATATGGTGTTTGAAGAACTCATTATTACCAAAAACCAACTTATAGGGGGTAGCGGTAATGACGAACTCGCTGGAGGTGCAGGCGATGATACCCTTAACGGTACGGATGATATAGCTGCTGGAGTTTATGAACACGACGTGCTTATTGGTGGAGCTGGTGCAGATACCTTTATCCTTGGTGATGCGACTCAGAGCTATTACTTAAATCCTGATAATAATGGTAATCAAGATTACGCTGTGATTCAGGACTTTTTAGTTAGCGAGGATGTGGTGCAGCTTCATGGTGTTGCTGGGGATTACCAGACACAAGTACAGGGTAGTGATGTGTTACTCTCTCGCAGTGGAGATTTGGTGGCTATTTTTGAGGATGTGAATAGTTTGAATATTTCTAATGCTGACTTAGGTTTGAAGCTTGTTAATGCTAAGGTTGCTGCCTTAAGTTTGAATCTTGATAGTGCTGCCTTCCAGTACGTATAATATCATGTTCAGAAGATTACTTATTATTCGGATCATGGTGCAAAAATCACCAAAACTCTTTCCCTCCCTGCTCCCCTTCAGGTTGCGCCACTTGCTACAACGCGCTTAACCCGCGCAACGCAGTGGCTTACCAGCCCTCTGCCCCCTCCCTGCCCATTGCAGTCCTAACGATAAGTCTTTAACCGGACATGATATGATGGTGGATTTTTTCATCTCTACGAGGAGCCACGCTTAGCGCGTCTACGGGACTGCCTCCTGCAAAGCTGCCTTTTCAATTATCTTTGGTCAATATTTTTTTAATTTCTTGATCTGAGATTTGATTTATTTCAGCCAATAAATCATCTAATTCATCATCATAAACTAATGATTTTTCTCTTGTTTCATTGACAGCATTACCAGATTCACTAGATATAAATGCTGGCAATAAATAATCAACTAAGAGTGTTACCGTTGGATAATCAAAGGCTAAGGTTGTAGGTAAACTCAATTCTAAAATAGACTGGAGACGATTTTTTAATTCCACAGAAGTTAAAGAATCCATCCCCATATCAAAAAATCCCTTGTTATTATCTACCAAATCAACAGATTTTAACCTGAGAATTTTGGCAATTTCTCTGGAAACACAACCAATTAATTTTTCTCTTTTCTTGTCTTGTGGTGTTGCTGCTAATTCTTGTAAGAAATTAGCTATTTGTACTTCTTTGTGATTTGCATCTGGTTTTAACTCTCTTAACAAGGGTGAATTTAACCACTCTTTGCGTATTTTTAACCAATTAATTGGTAGTACGGCTACTTGCACGGCATGATTGGTAAATAATTGGTCTAAAACCTCTCCCACAGCTTGGGGAGGAATAGAGTCAATGCCGATTTCTCTGAGTTGTTCACCAATTTGTTTTTTCGCCACAGTTCCCACCCCAGCAACTGCTCCCCAATTAATACTTAATGCAGGTAATCCCATGGCTCGACGTTCATATACTAAAGCATCTAGAAAAGCATTCGCTGCTGTATGGTTTGCTTGACCTAAATTACCTAAAATTGCCGCAATTGAGGAAAAGACAACAAAGTAATCTAAAGGTTGCTCCTTGGTTAAAGAATGTAAATGCCATGTGCCTTCTACTTTGGCAGCCATGACTCGATAGAATTGCTCCCAAGATAACTGCTGAATGGTTCCATCGGCGAGAATACCAGCCCCATGAATAATACCCCGTAATGGAGGTAATGATGTGGCAATTGTTGTGAATAAATCGGCGACTTGTTGTCTTTGGGAAATATCGACTGGAGCAACGGTGATATTTGCACCTAGTTGTTCCAGTTTTTGTAATTTTTGTTTAGCTGTATTATTAGCACCAGAGCGACTAACTAACACTAAATGCTTTGCACCTTTGTTTACCATCCATTCAGCCACGAGCAAGCCTAATCCACCTAATCCTCCTGTAATTAGGTAGGTACTATCTGGGCGAAAATAGCTAGTTTTTTGGTCAACGGGAGGACGTTTTTGAAGAACTAGTCTGGCTACTTGACGCTGATTTTGACGATAGGCGATTTGATTTTCAGCAGTTGCAGAGGTAATTTCTCCTAAGAGGTTGTCAACTTGATGGGTGAGTGGTGCTGTTGGGTCTAAATCGATTCTCACACAGTTCAGCTCTGGATGTTCTAAAGCGATCGCTGTCCCTAAGCCCCATAAAGGAGATTGTGCAACTAGGGGTACAGGCTCTATACCAACGGCTTGCGCTCCTTGAGTCACTAACCATAATGATGGCATTTGGGCTGTTTTGGCTTTAATTAATCCTTGGATTAGGTGTAAAATACTACCACACCCTAATGTTGCAGCTTGTTTTAATCTTGGGGCTGTGAGATTTTGGCTATTGGGTGTATCAAGACTCCAGCAGTGAACTATCCTGTGAATGGGAAATTGAGTAGTTAACGCTGTTAATAGGCGATCGCATTGTTGTGGATCTGCGGGATTAATTTCAAATGTTTGGGAACTGATTTGTTGATAATTTTCCCCAGGAAATACTACAGTACAGTTGTGATTTTGGCTTTGCAGACGTTTGGCTAATGCTTCACCCGTACCTTGGCGATCGCTAAAAATTAACCAATGTTTCTGCTCTGCTGGTGTGGGTAATGTGGCTGGGTTTTGCGCTAAAAATACCGCTTGTTTGGATAAACTCTCACCAGTTGCGTCTTCTAAGGACAGCACTTCTAGATTCTCAAATCCATTAGCAGTTAATAGTTCTTGCCATCTATTTTCTGATAACAAGGGATAACTATTACGCCAGTCTTTATCGGTGAATCTCCACCAGCCATCAGTCAAGCCAAAGGTTAAATCAATCCAATTCTGGGGCGATGTTGCTTCTAGCAATAGGAGCATTCCCCCTGGGGCGATTAATTGCCGTACATGAGTTAAAGTTGTACTTAAATTAGCTGTGGCATGTAGTACATTGGCGGCAATAATCAAATCATATTTCTCATCAATAAATCCTTGGGATTGAGGATCTTTTTCGATATCTAAAACTCGATAGTTGACAAATGTATAATCCGCAAATTTTTGGGCTGCTTGACTAGTGAAAACTGCTCCCAAATCTGTAAATGTATATTGAGTTTGTTGCGGATTGAGCATCGGTAACAAATGAGTAGTTGTTCCCCCCGTCCCGGCACCAATTTCCAAAATTTTTATCCCTTGGGAACCAGGCAATTTTTCTAATGCTAAACCTACAGCTTGTTGCACTAAGAAATTCATAGCCATAGCCACAGGGGAGTCTGCATACAGCCGGCTCACTATGTCTGCATTACCTTGGGGGAAGAGCAATTGTAAGGGGTCAGTTTTACCTTGTAAAATTGACCCTATTTGTTGACCACAATTATTGAGGAGTGTAATTTCAGTTTCTATACTGGAATTGCTAAATTCTATTGGGGTTGTCTGTTCTAACTGCTTTTTTACTTGCCATTGTTGCTGATGTTTCTGTAAAAAGCCAGCAACTTCGAGAATTGCCAATAAGCGATTAAGCAAGGGATGATATCGGTCAATTACTTGGAATTGGGCAGCTAATTCTATTGTGGTAAAACTTTGATTTAATGACCATTGCCAACCAAGTTGATGGAAAGCTGACAAAATATAATCAACTGCCAAATTATCTAGTTGGGTAATTTCTGTTTGATAGGAATGGAGTTGGTTTTTGAGTTGATTAATTTCCTTAATTTGGCTGAATAATTGTTGACGAATTAAACCCGAATTTACTATTGGGGAATTCTGAGAGTTTTGGTTAAACCGGGCTTGGGAACGCCACTCAATTTCATAAAGCCAATCTGATAAGGGGTATGTAGTATTTTTTTGTTGGTGCTGCTCAACTATGAGAGATAACAGTTTCGGCAGTAATTCTTGCTCACTAGCAGATAAATTGCCAGTGCTACTGAGGAGATTAGCTAACTCTGTAGTATTTCCTTGTACTAATAAATTAATAATAGGTGATTGTGATTGAGATGAGGATAAATTGGGGGTGGTAGTTTCTAACCAATACCTTTGATGTTGCCAAGGATAAGTAGGCAAAGATAAACGACGGTAGGGATAGTTTTGGTCAAATTTTTCCCAATTTATTTGCACTCCACTAATATATAATGCGGCTAAACTATGGAGAAGTTGTTGCCAATCAGATTGGCGAGGATTTAAACTGGCTAACCATTGTTTTTGCTCCCCTTCCCAACTAAATTTACCTAAGGTAGTTAGTGTTGGGTTGGCACCAACTTCCAGAAAAATATCATATCCTGCTAAGATTAACTGATTTATACTATCAACCCAACGCACAGGTTGAATAATATGTTGCACCCAATAATCTGCATTGGCGACTTCTTGATTCACCCATGTTCCTGTCAGGTTGGAAAGTAAATCAATCTGGGGATGGTGATAATCAATTTCCTGGGCAATTTCAGCAAATTGAGGTAGGATATTTTCCATTAAAGGAGAGTGAAAAGCTTCAGATACCTTTAACGGTTTGCTGTTGATACCCTGTGTTGTGAGAGTGGCAACAATTTCGTCAACAGCACTTGCTTCCCCAGAAATCACAACATTAGCTGCACCATTGTAAGCTGCCACCGCCACTGAAGGGTAGGATGCAATTACCTGCTCAACAACCTCGGTCGTTGCCCAGACTGCCACCATTTTCCCCTTACCACCACGGCTCTGCATGAGTTTACCCCGGTGAGCAATCAGCTTTAACCCATCTTCTAAGCTAAAAACCCCTGCCACATAAGCCGCTACGTATTCTCCCACACTGTGACCAACTAGGGCATCTGCTTGAAGTCCCCAAGATTGCCATAATTGGTAAAGGGCATATTCAATGGCAAATAAAGCCGGTTGGGTGTATGCTGTTTGTTGTAACTGATCCTGGTTTGGCTCTGCATACAGAAGATCCAGTAAAGAAACATCTAAATAGGGACGGAGAATTTCATTGCACAGATCAAGTGCTTGACGGAAAGTAGGCTGAGTTTGATAAAGTTCTCCTCCCATACCCCAATACTGTGACCCTTGACCAGTAAAAAGATAGGCAATTTTCGGGGCTTTTGTCTGAGTGATCGCCCTATTGCTAACTTGAAAATCGAGAGGGAAGGAGGGAAGGAGGGAAGGAGTGAAGGAAGTATTTTTATGCTTGGTTGTGGGATTTTCCTGTGAGGGGCTAACTTGATCATTACCTGCTTGGGTGACAAATTCAGATAGTTGCAGTGTAATATCCGCCACCGAACTAGCAACAATACCCAAACGGTAATCAAAATGCGATCGCCCTACATTGGTAGTATGGCAGATATCTGCTACGGCTAGGGATGAATTCATCCCCAGGTAATCAAGATAACGTTGGGCTAACTCCTGTAAGGCGGTGGTATTTTTGGCTGATAGGGTGAATAGGTGTAGGGGACGGTTGGTTTGTGTCCCAGCAGTGGGAATTTTTAAAGCGGCTTCTTCTAACACAATATGGGCATTTGTCCCACTCGCGCCAAAGGAACTAACCCCAGCAATTCGCCGTTGCTCACTTACCCATGTTTGCAATTGTGTGGGGATTGTCATGGGTAAGTTTTGCCAATCTATTTGGGAATTTGGTTGTTGCAAATGTAGGTGCGGGGGAATTTGTTGATGTTGCAATGACAGCACAACTTTAATTAACCCTGCGATTCCCGCCGCCCCTTCTAAATGACCAATATTTGTCTTCACCGAACCAATACTTAAGGGCTGAGATTGGGGACGATTTTTACCAAAGACAGCAGCTAAAGCCTCCACTTCTATGGGATCCCCCAGGGATGTGCCAGTACCGTGGGTTTCAATATAACTCACCTGATTTGGTTCCACTTGAGCCGCCTTCAGGGCTTGGAGAATCACCGCTTCTTGGGCTAAAGGATTGGGAACTGTTAAACCACTGCTGCGTCCATCGTGATTCACAGCCGAACCCCGTATAATCCCTAAAATATGATCTTGATCAGCGATCGCAGTTGATAGTCGCTTGAGGACAATTACCCCACACCCTTCCCCGCGCACAAATCCATTAGCATCTGCATCAAAAGTCTTACAGCGATCATCTGGTGATAGCATTCTGGCTTTACATTCCACCACCGTTGTCAGGGGGGATAAAATTAAATTCACCCCGCCAGATAGTGCCAAATCACACTCTTGATTACGTAAACTTTGACAAGCCAAATGCACTGTCACTAATGAGGAAGAACAGGAAGTATCAAGGGTAATACTTGGGCCTTGTAATCCCAATAAATAGGACAAGCGACCTGTAAGAAAACTATTGCCATTGCCAGCTCCAGTATGCATATCTACTAGGGTTGGGTCATGGGTAAATTGGGAATAATCTTGATTCATCACTCCCATAAACACCCCCGTGGGGCTACCCTGGAGGCGACTGGGGGAAATTCCTGCTCTTTCAATTGCTTCCCAACAGACTTCTAGTAGTAACCGTTGCTGAGGATCAATATGGTTAATTTCACGGGGCGCTAAGCCAAAAAAATCACCATCAAAGCCATCTACTTGTGCTAAAAAACCCCCACTCCGAGCATACATTTTCCCTGGTTGACTGGGATCGGCATCATAGTAATTTTCAATATCCCATCGCTGTTGAGGAATTTCCGTGACTGCGTCTATCCCATTCCATAGCATTTGCCAAAAGGCTTCGGGAGTTTCAGCCATAGGAAATCGGCAACCCATACCAATAATGGCAATGGGTTCTGTTTTGGCTGACTCCATGCTAGTTAGCTGGGACTGCATTTTCTCTAGCTTTACCAGCGCATCCTTCATGAGAGCGCGATAATCTAAGCCTACGGATTGATTACTCATAAAAAATTTCAGGGTGATTTGCCGGAGATAATTAATGAATTGGGAACTATTCCATATTTGTGAGTTTTTGGGCGAGGAGATTGGCAAGTTCGTCTGTTGATAGGGACTCTAGGCTAGCAACTTCTTCCGTTGACGATTCATCCTGGGATTCACTAAGAAGCTGGGGAGCAGGGGGAGGTTCAGATGGGGATTCTTCGCTCAACGGCATGACGGAGGAGGCATTCCCCTGTGCTTCTTGCTCACTGGTAATATTCAGCACCAACAATTCCTCCATCAGGTAGGTGACTAAGGTGTCTACTGTGGGATATTTAAATGCTAGGGTTGAGGGTAAGGTGCATTGCAAATTAGTTTGCAGTCGGTTCCTAAACTCGATGGATGTAAGGGAATCCATACCCATATCAAAGAACCCTTGATTAACATCAATTGCGGTGGCATTTAACCCTAAAACACTAGTAATTTGCTTACAGATATAATCAACTAAGAGCGATCGCTGTTTTTGCGGTGAGACTTGTTGTAATTGCTGTAAAAAATCCCCTGATTTTGATTTTACTTGCTCCTGGATGGGCATGACTTGGGCGAAAAATGGTGTAGCTCCCTGGGAAAGAAACTTAGACCAATCAATTGCCACAGCACCTATTTGAGTCAAATCTTGATTTAACACCTCTTCCCATACCTGCAAACCTTGACTGGGGGTAAATCTGGTCATACCCTTCATTTCCCATTGTTGGCTATTTTGGGGATGAGCCGCCGCCCCAACTTCTGCCCAGGGACCCCAGTTAATACTTAAGCCAGGTAAACCCATTGTCCGCCGGTGATTAGCTAAAGCATCCAGGAAAGTATTCGCCGCCACATGATTCGATTGACCAGAATTTCCTAATAAAGCTGCTGCCGAAGAAAATAGGACAAAATGGTCTAAAGGCTGGTGTTGAGTTAGTTGATGTAGATGCCAAGCACCTGCTATTTTTGGCTCCAGCACCCGGTGAAACCGCTCCCAAGATAAATGCTCAATCATGCCATCATCTAACACACCTACAGCATGAATAATTCCCCGTAAGGGAGGCAGGGGAGCATCAATATCTGCTAGGACTGCGGCGATTTCTTCCCGTTGAGAAACATCTGCTTGTTTGACAATGATTTGAGCACCAGCTTTTTCTAGCTGCTCTAGAGTTTGTTTTGCTGATGCTGTTGCCCCTGTGCGCCCTACTAGCACCAGATGTTTGACTCCCTGCTGGACTAACCAGTGGGCAATAACTAAGCCTAACCCTCCTAAACCACCGGTAATCAGATAAGTACTATTACGGTTGAGCTGGACGGGCTGGGATAAACTAGGCACATGGCGTTTTAATCTGGGTACCCAACGCTGTCCCTGACGAAAGGCTACTTGCTTTTCGGTTGGGGGCTGAGAAATTTCTGTCAATAAGGCCGAGACATCTGTATCTATCCCTTCACCTGGTAAATCTACACACACACAATTAAATTCTGGGTGTTCTAAGGCGATGACTTTTCCCATCCCCCACAGGGAGGATTGAGCTAAACCAGATAATGCTGAATTAAACTGAGGTACGGGTATAGTATTTTGGGTGACTAACCACAGGCGAGGCGGTTGCTGTTGGGGAGTTTTAGTCAGTGCTTGCAGTAAATGTAGGGTGCTGGCGCATCCTAATTCGGCAGCTGTATCCAGGGAGTTGGGGGTGAGTAATTGGGTTGTGACAGTATCCAAACTCCAACAATGGACAATCCCTTGTAAGGGTTTTGAGCCAATGGCGTTGAATAATTGCTGGAAGTCTGGGGGATGAGTCGGGTTAATTTGGAATTGATTCGGACTTAACTGGGTGTATTTGTTTCCAGGAAACACTAGAATAGTGGTGTCACCTTGATGTTGCCAGGATTTCTCTAAGGTTTGGGCTATACCATTGTCATCGGCAAAAATTAACCAGTTCCTTGGCTGCTTACCATCAGTTTTTACAGCATTCTTTTGAGCTAAAATTAAACTGGGTTGTCCGTATTCTTCACCGATGGCAATTTCCGGAAATACACTAGCAATATTGTCAAAGCCACTATCAGACAGTTTTTTCAGCCATTTGTCAGTGGGGAGTAAGGGATAATTACTACGATTGGCGACATCGGTAAATTTCCACCATCCTGTGGTTAAACCAAAGGTTACATCAATCCAAGGCTGTCCTAAGGTTTCTTCTAAAATAATCAGTAAGCCACCAGGAGCTAACAAAGTCTTGACATTTTCTAATGTTTGTGCCATGTCTGTGGTCGCATGGAGGACGTTAGCAGCCACAATTAAATCGTACTCACCTGGCGTAAAACCTTGGGTTTTGGGGTCAATTTCAATATCTAAGGTTTGGTAATTGACAAAATCATAGTCAGCAAACTTTTTCGCCCCTAGATTCAGAAAAGCTGCTCCCACGTCGCTATAAACATACTGGGTTTGAGTGGGGTTAAACACGGGTAATAAATTAGCTGTAGTTCCCCCAGTTCCGGCACCAATTTCTAGTACACGCACTCCTCGATATTGGGGTAATTGGGCGATCGCTAATTTTACTGTTTTCTGGACGAGTTGATTCCAGATTTTGGCAACAATCGAGTCTTGATAAATATGGCTGGTGGTACTAAAATCACCGTCAGGGAATAATAATTGTACGGGGTCACATTTTCCAGTCAGCACATCCCCTAGTTGGGCACCACAACGTTGTACCAAGGTGATTTCGGCGGCGGCGATGGGATATTCTCCTAGTAGTAGGGATGCTTGTTGCTCTGGATGAATATGGGCAATTTCTTTGACTTCCCAACCTTGAGCCACGGGTTGTAAGTATCCATGCTGGGCTAAGATTTCTAGTAAGCGGTTAAGTAAACGCTGGTATGGCTCAGTTAAACCAATTGTGTGTCCTAAATCTGCTGGGGTAAATCTCTCACCAACTTGCCATTTACATCCCAGTTGACTAAAAGCTGATAAAATATAATTGCTTGCTAAAAGATTTATTTGTTGCAGAGCTTGTTCATAGGTTGCCAGTTCCGATCCCAGAGGTGTTGGTGTAAAGTCCTCTGTCAGAGTTTGGCAAATTGCTTGGGGATTAGGTTTGGTATTTTCCCCGAGGCTATTACCAAAAACTACTTGTGGTTCCCACTGGATTTTATACAGCCAATTTTTCCAGGGTGCTTGTTGCTGATGCAATAAGGCTTGATAACTGGCGGGTTTAAATTCCACCCCTGTTAAAGTAGCGATCGCTTGCCCTTTTAAATCAAATAAATGGATATCATAACTTAAGGTGGTTGTGTTGTTGTTCCTGGTTGGTTGTGGTTCTACCTCCACCCATAAAGCTTTACTGGGATGTCCATATATTTGCAGTGTTTCTAAACCGATGGGTAAATAAGTTTGGTTTGGTTGTTGATGAGTCAGACTTGCGGAAATTACCTGCAATCCCCCATCTAATAACACTGGATGGATGATATATTGGTCAATTTCTCCATGTAAAAATTCTGGTAATTCGATGTAGCCACAAATAGTTTGCCCATGTTCCCAAAGCTGTTTGAGGGTGCGAAAACTAGTCTTTAATTCTATACCTTGGGTTTGTAAATTTTGGTAATAGTTATTGAGGGCTATTTCTGAGGATGGTTCGAGACGATTGAGATATTTGGTTTTAATTTCCTGAGGAATGATGGTCGCTGATTTCAGTCTCCCTTGAACGTGCAGTATCCACTCCTCTGACTCAAAAATAGGGAGTGGGGAGTCGGGAGTGGGGAGTTGGTTCGAGGTATTTTCATCCTTGGTGGTGAAAATTTTGTTTATCGGGACTGCTTCCTGACTAACTTGGCTAAATATTTGCACTTCATAACCATGATTAGCATCAGGTGTTAACACAGTCTGCACCAACTTATCTTGATTTTCAACAACTTCTAAAGCCTGTTGAATTACTAAATCTTCTACCAGGAAATTGTCTGATTTAAATACTGTTTTTCCTGCTGCTAATACCATTTCAAAATAAGCAGTTCCGGGTAAAATAATTTTCTCATAAACACTATGGTCTACTAAATAAGCTGGAGCAGATGGGCTAATTCTTGATTGAAAGATAATTGTTTTTAAAGGCGAATTTAATTTGTTCCCAATTAAAGGATGACCCAATGGAATATTTTCTTGACTAACAAGTAATTGGGGTTGTTTTGTTTCTAACCAATACCGTTGTCGCTGCCAAGGATAGGTAGGTAATTGTAATGCATGACGGTCATAATCTTGATCGTATCCATGCCAATCTACTGCCACACCATTGATATAAAGTTGAGCCAAAATTTTCAATAATTCTTCCCAATCAGATTGACCGCAAATCAATGGAAAATTATCTCTAAATAAACTCACTTGCCGGCCAATTTCTAGACAAAAACCATCAGTTTGATTGGCTTGGCTGAAATCTTTTGATTCATGATTTAAACTACTCTCCTCGATTAATTTTTGACTCCAATAATCTGCTGTATTGACTGGATAATTCAATATATTAATTAAGGAAATTTGGGGTGAAGCATACTGAATACTTTGGGCAATTTGACCAGCTGTCTCTCCAGTTACTTTTCCTAAATTGGCGACTAATTTTAAGCCATCAACTAAACTGAACACTCCGGCGACACAAGCAGCAACATATTCCCCCACACCATCACCAAACACAAAATGTGGTTTAATTCCCCAAGATTGCCACAATTGAAATAAGGCATATTCGAGGGCAAATAAACTTACCGGATTGCTAGTTTTTCCAGAGATAATTTCACTGCTGGGTAAGGAAAGAATATCTGCACAACGCCCTAATGCTTGGCGAAATGTCCATTGAGTCTGGTAAAGTTGCGCCTCCAAATTAGAGACTCCTAACCCTTCTCCAGAGAAGAAAAAAGCAACTTTTGGCACTGAAGTTCTGGATACCTGACCCTTGAGTAAGTTGGTGACAGATTCCCCTTGGCTAAATGCTTGTAACTGTTGCTGTAAATCTACCCCAGAAGAAGCGATCGCCCCTAGGCGATGAAGAAACTGCGATCGCCCTGTATTGGCTGTAAAACAAATATCAGCTAATTTTTCATGGGGATGGTTTTCTAAATACTGACAATACTTGTGTGCCAATTCCTGCAACGCTGACTCAGTTTTTGCGGACAAAGTCAACAAATGCAGTGGACGCTCAATCTCATCTTCTGTTTGAATGTTAAATTTTGTCGTAGTTTGAGGTTGTTCTAGGGGTGCTTCTTCCAAGAGCACATGTACATTTGTCCCCGCAAAACCAAAACCACTCACCCCCGCAATCCGGCGTTTTGTCCCCGATGTCCAAGGAATGGGATTGACAGGTACTTTCACCCCTAGCTGATGCCAATCAATATAAGGATTGGGTTGGTGAAAATGCAGATTTGCCGGGATCTCCTGGTGTTGCAATGACAGCACTACTTTAATTAAACCTGCAATTCCCGCTGCTGCTTCTAAATGACCAATATTGGTTTTCACCGCACCAATAATTAAGGGTTGGGAATTCTGGCGCTCCGTAAATACTGCACCTATAGCTCCAACTTCAATGGGATCCCCTAAACTGGTGCCCGTACCGTGGGCTTCGATATAATCAACTTCGGAGGGTTGAATTTTGGCATTAGCTAAGGCTTGACGCATTACAGCTTGTTGAGCCACACCGTTAGGAGCCGTTAAACCACTACTCCGTCCATCTTGATTGACGGCGGAACCCTGAATCAACCCTAAGATATGATCCCCATCGGCTAAGGCTGTGGATAATCGCTTCAAAACAATCACCCCACAGCCTTCAGAGCGCACAAATCCATTCGCCGACTGATCAAATGTCTGACAACGCCCATCAGGGGACAGCATTCCTGCTTGGGAAAAATTAATACTCAAGGCTGGGGAAAGTAAACGATTCACCCCGCCAGCCAAAGCTAAATTACATTCTTGGTTCCGTAAGCTCTGACAAGCTAAATGTACTGCTAACAATGAGGAAGAACAAGCAGTGTCTACCACCATTGAGGGACCATTCAAGCCCAATATATAGGATAACCGTCCAGCAGCTGGACTTAGTAATGTACCTGTACCAGCATAAGCATCTATACAACTGGGAGATGCACCCCCAAATAAACCCATAGCATAATCAAAGCTGCTAATGCCAATAAATACCCCTGTTAAGCTACCCAATAACTTTTCTGGGACAATGTTACCCGATTCCAAGGCTTCCCAGACGACTTCTAATAAAAGCCGTTGTTGGGGGTCGAGTTTGACAGCTTCACGGGGTGCAATGCCAAAAAATTGGGCATCAAATTGATCGACTTCCCCCACAAATCCCCCGTAGCGGGTATTAATCTTCCCCGGTGCTTCTGGGTTCTGGCTGTAGTAAGCTGCATGATTCCACCGTTCTGGGGGGACTTCCGTAATTGCATCAGTCCGGTTTTGTAAGAGTTGCCAAAAAGCGTCAGGATGATCTGCACCACCAGGGAAACGACACCCCATACCGACAATTGCGATCGCTTCTGTCTTGGCTGATTCTAGGGCATCGATCTTGGTCTGCATATTTTCTAATGCTAGTAAGGCTCGACGCAAAGGGGATACGGACTGGGGGGATTCTGGTTGATTATTCATCCTTAGTAATTCATGCTGTCTAACTTACGCACCAACAAAGCTTCAATCTCACTTTCTGATAAAGTTTCCCAATCTGACGGCTCCAAATTGGGCTGTATTTTGCTATTTTCATCTACTAACTTTACATGATCCGGTGATTCTACTGTTAGCAAGCCAGTAAAATCGTTACATAAAACTTCTGTTCTCAGATACTCCTCTAATGTGGCTAGGGTGGGATAATCAAAGGCTAGGGTTGCAGGTAGGGAACATTGTAAATCCGTTTGCAAGCGGTTACGCAAATCGACGGAGGTCAGGGAATCCATACCCAAATCAAAGAAACCTGTTTGTAACTCTAAGGAGGCGGTGCTAGATAGTCCCAAAACCTGAGCTACTTGGGTGCAAAGATAGGCAAGTAACTGTTCTGGGCGATCGCTCATGGGACTATGGCGCAGTTTTTCCAGGAAGTTCTCTGGTTTGATGGACGGTGGCGCTACGGTTTGGAATTCGGCAAAGAAGGTTGATTCTGGGCGCTTGGCGAGGAACTGGGACCACTGAATTCCCACTACACCTACTTGTGCTGGGGGGTATTGCCATAAATGCTCTAATATCTGCAATCCTTGGGTAGGACTAAGGGCATTAATACCGCGCATCTGCCAATTTTCCCTAATCTCCCGTTGAGATGCTGCACCCACACTTGACCAAGGTCCCCAGTTAATACTCATTCCTGGTAATCCTTGGCGGCGACGTTGATAGGCTAAGGCATCGAGACAGGCATTGGCGGCTGCATGGTTGGCTTGACCAGATGAGCCTAATAGGGAAGCCGCAGAGGAGAAGAGAATAAAACAATCTAAGGGGCGATGGCGGGTTAATTCATGGAGAATCTCAGCCCCTGCGACCTTGGGCTGCATGACTTTGGCAAACCGCTCCCAGGATAATTGTTGTATTGTACCATCATCTAAGACTCCAACGGAATGAATAATCCCCCCCAAAGGTGGTAGATGGGCATCAATATCTTGCAGTAGTTGCTCAATTGCTTGGCGATCGCTCACATCTGCTGTCACTGTTTTCACGGTCACCCCTGCTTGGGCTAATTTTTCTAGTTGGGGTTGATGCTCTGGTTTCACACCGCTCCGTCCCAGTAATACCAGATTTTTTGCTCCTTTTTCAGCCAGCCAATTAGCTACAAGTAGCCCCAATCCCCCAAATCCACCGGTGATTAAATAGGTTTTTTCCTGGCTAATTTCTATTGGTTGTGCTCCTTCATCTTGGAGATGGGGTGTAGCCACTAAGCGAGCCACGTACCGCCATCCTTGACGAAATGCGACTTGTGTTTCTGGGGAGGAGGTCTGAATTTCTGCCCCTAGGATTTGGGCATTGTTGATAATACTGTCATTCGAGTCTAAATCCACACAAGTACAATGCCATTCTGGATGTTCTAAGGCAATGACTTTACCCATTCCCCATAGGCTAGATTGTGATATTTGTGACAAAGGTAAATCGTTTACCGAGGTTGCACCTTGGGTGACTAACCATAAACCGGGGGGTGAGGTAAATGGAGTTTTAATTAACGCTTGGACTAAATTTAATGTACTACCACAGCTATATTTGGCATCTGCCATGAAGTTATCTGTGCTAGTTTGGTCTAATGCCCAACAATTAATCACTCCCACTAAGTTAGGTTGTTGTTGATGAATTACAGTTAATAATTGCTGATAATCCTGGGGAATTTCTGGGTTAATCTGAAATTCTTGGGTGTGGGACTGCTGATAGTTTGTTCCGGCATAAACTAGGTAACAACTTTCTCCTTGACTAGAGATTTGTTGCGCCAGTTGTTCGCCAATTCCTTGACTGTCAGCCATAATTAACCAGTGTTTGCTAGCACTAGGTTGTAATTGTCTGGTGACATCAGCTTGAGCTAAAATTACTGACTGGGGAAATAGGGTTTCTACTTGGGGGGTTAAGGTTTCAATGGCATTAAATCCTGTTTCCGTTAATAATTTTTGCCATTGTTGGGGCTTAATTAATGGATAATTAGGGCGTAAGTTGGTATCGGTAAATTTCCACCAACCTTCTGTTAAACCAAAGATTAAATCTATCCAGCGCCGATGGCTATTGCCTTCCAATAAAAGTAAAATACCACTTGATGCTAATAGTTTTCTGACTTGGGTTAAAGTTTGGTGTAAATTAGGGGTGGCGTGGAGCACATTCGCCGCGATAATTAAATCATAAGCTTGACTATCAAATCCGGCTGTTGGTAATTCTGCTTCAATATCTAAGACTTGATATTTAATGAAGGGATAATCACTGAATTTCTCTTTGGCTTTGGCGACAAACAGAGGAGAAACATCGGTAAACACATATTCAATGCCTTGGGGAGGTAGTTGGGGTAAAATGTGGGCGGTGGTTCCCCCTGTACCTGCACCAATTTCTAGAATACGAATTTTCCTCCCTGTTGGTGAAGCCTGAACTATTGTAGATACTGCCTTTTCTACTAAACTATTCATTCCCTGAAAACTGGGAGAATGTTGATAGAGTTGGGTTAAATTAGTTAAGTCCAGATTGGGAAATAATAGTTGCAGTGGATCACATGTTCCTTGGAGAACTGGGGCGAGTCGTTCCCCACATCTAGCCAGTAAGGATATTTCGGTGTGGGCTTGGGGATATTTTGCTTGTAATAATGCCTGAGTTTGCTTAGTCTTGGGTTGATTAACTAAGTTAATGAATTGCCATTTTTCTCCTTGCTGATGGAGAATACCTGCATCTTTTAACAGGTCTAGCAAATGGGCAAATAAGCGATGATGCTGCTGAATAATCCCAAATTGGGCAATTAATTCTTCTGTGGAACCGCCGGGAAATGCAGCTAAATCTCCACCCATTGCTGTTAAGGCTGACTCTATGAACCCTAGACTTAAATTTTCTACTTCTGGGAGCAGTCCTGAGGAGATTTTTTGGGCTAATTGTTGGTCAATTTTTTTTAACCTGGGTAACAAGCGATCGCTCACTGACTCCAGGTTCAAGACTGCGGTTTCTGTCAAAGTGACGGACTCTGTCCTGCGCCAATCTATTTGATATAACCAATCTTTGAGGTTGCCTTGTAAACTACTTAATAAAGCCTGACGACTGGCTCGTTTGAGTTGTAAGGCTTTGACTGTAGCGATCACTTGTCCATTGGGAGCAATCAATTGTAAATCAACGGTGCGATTCTCTTGCTGCGATCGCTTCACTGGATGTAGTTGTACATGACTCCAGAGGTGGGTAACTTGGGTGGCGTAAACTGTGATTTCCTGGCAAGCTACTGGCACATAGGGATCGTTATGACTTTCGTCGGTGTACAATAGGGCAAATACAACTTGGAAGCAAGCATCAAGTAAGGCAGGATGCAATTGATAGTTCTCGACTTCCAACTGATATAGGGGATTCAATTGAATCTCTGCTAATGCTTCCGTATTTCCCCGCCACAACTGCTGCATATTGCGTAAATCTGGGCCATAGTAAACCTGCATCTTTTGATAATAGGTTTCTAGGTCAATTTCCTGGGGACATCTGGCTTTTAAAGCGAGTAAATCTATAGGCTGGGGGATAGTTTGACTATGACGGGCTACTTGACCATAGGCGTGCAGTGTCCAATCTGTGGCTGTGGGGTTTGTCTGGCTAAATACCTGAAATTTCCCGTCCTCTGGATTCAAGACCAATTGCAAATTTTTCCCTTCATCTTCTGGCAAAATTAACGCCCGCAGAATCGTCACATCTTGCAAAATAATGGTCTGGGTGGCAAAAACTTGGGTACCTGCGGCGATCGCCATTTCTAAATAGGTGACTCCCAATACTACCAAAAATTCATACACCCAATGCTGTCCCAAATAGGCAGGAGCATCTTTGGTAATGTAGGATTGGAAATGTAATGTTTTCGTCCCTGCTAACAAAATCCGCTCCCCTAACAAGGGATGGAGTTTCTTGTGATTTTGAGGGACAGATGCAGCCCTTTTTGGGTCTAACCAATAACGTTGGCGCTGGAAAGGATAGGTCGGTAAGGTAACTCGCTGTTGGGGAGTATGGTGATAAAAATCACTCCAATTAATATCTATTCCCCGTTCATAAAGTGCTGCCAAACTAGTTAAAATTTGTTGCCAGTCAGCCTCACCACCATACAAACTGGGTAACCAAGCAGCTGTGTTTTCCTGGAACCAACAATGACGACCCATGCCTAATAAAACTGGTTTCGGACCACATTCAACAAAGATATTTACTCCCTGTTGTTGTAAGGTATTCATGCCTTGATGAAACTGCACCCCTTGCCGTAAATGCTGACACCAATATTCGGGGTTAGCTATCTCATTTGTTACTATCTTGCCAGTTAAATTACTGATTAGAACAATACTGGGTGGCTCATAGCTGAATTGTGCGGCAGCGGCGCGAAACTCGGGGATAATCGACTCCATTAAGGGGGAATGGAAAGCGTGAGACACCTGCAATCCCACGACTTTAATGCCCTGGGCTTCTAAGGTGGCGATCGCTTGTTGGACTGCTTCACCTGTGCCAGAAATCACTTGGGCATGGGGATGATTTCTGGCAGCAATGGTAATGTCTGCATAGGGAGCAATGGCTGCAACCACGGTCTTTTCATCGGCAAAGACTGCTGCCATCTCCCCTCCCGGTGGTAAGGACTGCATGATTTGCCCGCGTTTGGCAATCAGTTTTAGTCCAGCTTCTAAACTAAATACCCCTGCCACGCAAGCCGCCACATACTCACCCACACTATGCCCCATGACTATATCGGGTTTAATCCCCCAAGATAACCAGAGTTGATACAAGGCGTACTCGATGGCAAATAAGGCGGGTTGTGTATAGGCAGTTTGGTGGATCAGTTGTGCTTGGGGTGTTCCTGGTTGGGGATAGATAATGTCCAGCAGGGGATAATCTAACTCAGTTGCCAAAATCTCCGCACACCGCTCCAGGGTTTGGCGGAAAATGGGTTGGGTTGCGTACAATTCCCGACCCATGCCAATGGCTTGTGAACCTTGTCCAGTAAACAAAAAGGCCATCTTTTGGGGTTGAGATACCTTAGCAGGAATGGATTTATGTTCTAATTTCTGCCGTAATTCACTCAAGGATTGAGCCACCACAGCAATACGATGGTCAAAATCCCCTCGTCCTATGTTGGCACTAAAGCAGATATCAGCCAAGGATATCTCTGGAAAGGAGGTATCTCCCCTGCCCCCTGCCCCCTTCCCCCCTGCTTCTTGTTCTATCCAGTCATCATACTTCTGGATCAATTGTTGCAGCGCCGGTTCACTTTTAGCGGACAATTTCAACACATGGGTGGGCAAATTCTCCTCGGTTGTTGATTGTCTCTGGGGTGCAGATTCTAAAATAACATGGGCGTTGGTACCACTAAAACCAAAGGAACTCACCCCAGCAAATAATTGGTCTCCTGACCACCTTTGTCCTGTGGTGGGAATGTGGGCGGGAATCCCATCTAAGGCAATATGGGGGTTGATTTGCTGAAAATGCAGGTGTGGGGGGATATAACGGTGCTGCATTGCCAATACGACCTTGATTAATCCTGCAATCCCGGCGGCAGCTTCTGTATGTCCAATGTTGGTTTTTACTGAACCAATTACCAAGGGCTGTTGTGGCTGGCGGTTCTGTCCGTAAACCCCTTGTAAGGCTTTGATTTCTATGGGATCCCCTAAGGAAGTGCCTGTACCGTGGGCTTCAATATAAGATACTTGCTCGGGTGTGATTCCTGCTTGGGCTAAGGCTTTGTTCAAGACTTCTGCTTGGGCAATACCATTAGGTGCTGTTAAGCCATTGCTAAAACCATCTTGATTAATGGCTGTTCCCCTAGCGATCGCCAAAATTTGATCTCCTTGGGCGATGGCATCTTCTAGGCGTTTGAGAATCACCACACCACAGCCTTCGGAACGCACATAACCATTAGCGGCAGCATCAAAGGTTTTACAATGTCCATCGGGAGCAATCATCCCCGCTTGGGAGAAGGTGAGACTCAACTCTGGGGATAATAATAAATTCACCCCGGAGGCGATTGCTAATTCTGATTCTCCTTGCTGTAAACTCTGGCAAGCTAAATGTACTGCCACTAGGGAGGAGGAACAAGCAGTATCAATAGTGATTGCTGGTCCTTGACAACCCAAGGTATAGGCAATCCGTCCCGCCGCCATCGCCCCAGCATTACCAGTGGCAAAATAAGCGTCAAAATCTTGGGATTGATTCTGTTTGAGTTGCAATAACTCATAATCATGGGAAAACATGCCGACAAATATTCCGGTTGATTTCCCGGCTAAGGTTTGGGGATTAATGCCAGCGTTTTCTAAGGCTTCCCATGTCACTTCTAGGAGGATTCGCTGTTGGGGATCGAGTAATTTGGCTTCTCTGGGAGCAATGCGGAAAAAGTTGGCATCAAATTGCTCTGGATTGGCAATAAATCCCCCATATTCACCAGCCTCTAAATAATCTGCTATCCGCCAGCGATTAGGGGGAATTGGGGCGATCGCATCTTTGCCGTGGCGTAATAACTCCCAGAAAGTATCCGGACTGTCCACTTGACCAGGAAAACGGCATCCCATACCAATAATGGCGATGGCGTTGGTCTGGGTAATCTCTTGCTGTGGTTTACTTACAGAAATCCTAGGACTGACAACCCCTCGCTGGTTGATTGATGCTGGAGTGGGGGATGCTTGGGTTTGTAAGTACTGAGTAATTGCTTCTGGGGTACTGTGCTCAAAAAAGCAGGTGGGTGAAAGTTCTATGTTGAGCCGTTGATTTAATAAACTCCTTAATTCCAATAACTCCAAGGAATCTAACCCCATTTCCATCAAAGGACGTTTGGCACCGTAGGCGGCTGCACGGCGCTGTCCCATGACGGTAATCACCGCAGATTCCACCAATGCTGCCAGTTCTTGATTGTTGCTCATCCCTGGAGTTGTGGTGGTTTGAGGGATATTGTCTAACTTCTGCCCTAAATTTTGCAAATCATACTCAATCAATACCCCTAGACCTAAATTATCTCTATCCTCTGGTCGGTAGTCAGGCACTAACTGGCGGATTCTGGCACCATGAGAGGTGTGAAAGCGGAGAATGGGATCGAGCAGTTGTCCTTGTTGATTCTGCTGTTGAATGTAATCAGCGATCGCTAAATCCCTATGCTGGGCGTAATCTCGACAACGGGTAATGCCCCCTACCTTCTCTACCCCGCCTTTGAGGGCAAACCATTGCAACATAAAGTCTAAAAATTGATTGCCCAAACCGCGATTTTGCATTTCTGGTAGGACATTCATCCCTAGTAATTGCATTACTTTGCCTTGGGGGGAGTGTAATTCCGGGACGCGGTCAAATGTGATGTTTTCTAAGGCGGCGACATCGACAATTCGTTGGGAATAAATGACCCCCACAATTTTACCTGCAACCTCTAATACACAATGACCATCAGGTTGCCGTGCAAATCTTTGTTCCAGTTCTTCCTTGGGAGTACGGAGGGCATCTGACCAACAAGCCGCTTCTAATTCAACTAAGGCGGGTAAATCGGAGATATTTGCTTGACGAATGGTATAGGGTCTTTTCTCTAACCAATTTAAGGTGATGCGGCTAAAAGGAAAGGTGTTCGGATATCTTTGGGAAAATTCCGGTTTAGGAAATAACCCTACTTCTGCTGCGGCTAACAAAAATACATCTGCTTCCACTAGATGCTGCATGGAAAATGCCTGATAAGCATCGAAGTGTAAGTTTTCGCAACGATCTAAAAAAGTGTAAACAACATCAGGATTCAGGGAATGGACTTCTAAAATAATTAAGCCATATTTGGTAACAATTTCTGCCCAGCGTTGCAGATGTTCTACTAAACTTTGCACCGCTACTGCTGATGGAATCAATTCACCCGATGGATACACGGAAACGCAGTCATAGGTAAGATGCGATCGCTCTTGTGTTTGTGCTTGATTTTGCGGCGGAATAAATGGGCGATCGTGGTCTAAAAATGAACGAAGATGCAATATATTTTCTGGGTCATGAATCCCCACTTGTCGCAAATTGTGGGCAATTTCCCCAGGGTTGCCAATATCCCCCTGTACTACTACATGGGGAATATCTGCCAGGGTGGAGTCTGTTGCTTGCAAGGATTCCAAATTATAATCTAAGCCCAACATTTGCAGGGAATATTCTCCTAATACCTTCCCCCTCGCCGACCGATCCCGAATGGTTTCATAAACCCGTTTCAATAAAGTTCCATCACCACACCCCATATCAGCCACATATTTCGGCTGCTGTTCATAGGGTAATTTATTAAAAATATTTAAAATAATTTCTTCTAATTCTGCAAAATACTTTTCATGTTGAAAACCACTGGCAATCACATTTAAAGTCCGGTCTAAATGTAGTTCTTTGCCTGTCTCATCCCTTTGAAATACCTGGCTCACATCCCCAAATAACAACTCATCCATCTGGGACAACATGGGGGTATAAGATACTGTTGTGGCAGTGATTAAAATCCGGGCAAAAATGAATTTACCGGCATCAGTCAGCAGCAATTTGCTATCTCGATATTCTACCCAACCTTTAGCAATTAACAGGGTGGAAATTTCCTCATATACACCAGTATTTAGTGTTGTTAACCAAGGAATTTCATCCCCTAAATCTTGGCGACTGAGATGAAATTTTTGATTCAGACCATTTAAGATTGGTAACAGCAGCAAACCATCGATAAAATCCGCGATTAACTCTTCCGAAACACCCCATCTTTGACGCGATCTCTCTATCCAAGGTTGTAATAATCCTTCTGGCTGCTCTCCATTGAGATATGATGCAATAGGCAGCTGTAATAAATTAACACTATCTGGGGAAATTTCTCCATATTTGGCTTTGGTAGTTAATTGATATTCTCCCTGTTCATTTTGCTCAATCCAAGATAGCGATCGCAATAAACGCAAAGCTACTTGAATATGACCACTATTAGCCTTTAATTCAACAACAATCTGCTCCAACGTCACTTTTTGATGACGTTCCATCAACTCAAATAGCCCCTTTTGTTTACAGGAAACAATCAGGGGAATAGCAACAAATCCATGAGCATAACGGTTAATAATATCTAACATCTTTTTTCGGATTTTTCAGGATGTCGCCGGTAATTTTCGGATTTTTTCAGGATGCCACTAGAAAGTATAAATTCTCTGTCTTTGATGTCACACTTGTCAATACCCCCAGGGATGATGTTTTACAGTTTTTTACGTAGGGGCAGGGCATCCACAATTTTTCACTATATAAAAGTATCTTACTGGTGCCGTGCCCTTACGAATAGTTTATATGTGGCAAACATTATTTGAATTGGTATTACCTTTATTATCTCCACAAATATCGATTTTTATTCGAGCTAGATGCTCAACTGATTTAAACTTAATTTAATATATTATTTATTCACAAATACTATACTTCACAAGATGATCAAACCTGCTAACAATGTCAATAATTGGCTAGTTTATCCCCGACCCAATCTTGATGCTCAACTACAACTCATCTGCTTTCATTATGCTGGTGGCGGTGCTGGAGTTTTTCGGACTTGGCCAGATTATCTGCCAAATAATGTCGCAGTTTGTGCGATCCGATTACCGGGAAGAGAAACACGTTTTCAGGAACCACTATTCACTGATATGGACTCTCTCATTCAGTCTTTAATTCAGCCTATTTTGCCTATTTTAGACAAGCCATTTGTATTTTTTGGTCATAGTATGGGAGCCTTAGTTAGTTTTGAATTATCTCGACTACTCCGCAACAATTATGGTTTGAGTCCTCAACATTTATTTGTTTCATCTCGCTGTGCTCCTCAACTTTCTCATACCAATCCTCCTCTCCATAATTTGCCTGAATCTAACTTTATCGCCAAACTTTGTGAGTTTAATGGCATTCCTCCAGCAGTATTAGCAAATAAAGAATTAATGCAAATATTTTTACCCATTCTCAGAGCAGATTTTTCTGTTTTAGAAACTTACTCCTATACTGATGACCAACCATTGAATTGTGCAATTACTGCCTTTGGAGGTATACAAGATTCTATAGTTAGTGTCAGGCAATTAGAAGCTTGGCAATCTCAGACTAATCAAAGTTTTTCATTACAGATGTTTCCCGGAGATCATTTTTTTCTCAACACAGATAAATCAAGTTTATTAACATCTATCAATCAAACTTTAGAGGAACTTCTGTGATCAGTACAAATTGATTTTTGAGCCATTTGCTATTTAGACATGGAGCCAATCCAAAATCCAAACTTCGACAGGCTCAGTTACCAATCCAAAATTGTTTGACTAAACCCAAGAATATAAAATCCCATCTTCCAATTTACTAGGTGGTTCTGCCCCAGACATCACACTGGCAATTATGGATAAGGAAGCTTTTATTTGTCGAGTTCGCCATTCATCAATGATTTGCTCAACTCCAGTTGCTCCCGCTCGACGTTTGATGGCTTCATAAAGATAAGCAGCATGGCGAACTTCATCACTAGCGACACTCATCATCGATTTTTTCAAATTAATAGTGGGTTGGTCGTTAGTTGGTAAAACATTAGCCATGCGGACAAATTCTTTGCTAGCATCTAGTTCTAAAATATATAGACTGCCAAGAAACACCTGCCAATCTATATTTTCTGGCTTCAAATCTGTGCGGTTCAATCCTTCCAAGTAGGCTGTATAAAATAAGGTCGAAGGGGTTAAAGCAGCTTGATTTTGATTGACTTGGAGTTGGGAAGTATTTTTAGCTTCATGGTTCAGCAATTGTTTGAGAGCATGACCAAATATTTTTCCATGACGCTCTTCATCGGCTGCATGACTAGCCAATTTTTCGGATAACCAAGGGTCATTCTCTGTAGCTGCTCGTTCGCTGAGTACTTTTAAAAATGGCACTGAACCCGATTCTCCTACTTCATATTCTGCTAATACTTGTCGTCTGGTAATCGGGTCTCTAATATTGCGGGCTGAGATATAAGCAGTAGCACCGGAAAAAAATAAATGGAGAATATAGTTAAAGAATCTCATAGGCAAAATTTACTCCATTAGAAAGTAGTTTTTGTTTGTTAGGCAGAAAACAAATTAACAAGAAAAGGTACTCTTCGCAGGTAAGTCTTAATAAGTCTTGCGGTGTGGGAAGTGTGGAGAGTGTGGGAGTGAGAGAGTGAAAGAGTGAGGGTTGATGGTTGGGAGTTAAGATTTTTTATCTTTCACTCCTTCCCTCCTTCCCTCCTTCCCTCTCTTCCCACACTCCCCCTACTCCCTGCTCCGCTCTGCTTCTTTCAACTTACACCCAAGAATAAAGTGCGCCATCTTGAACCATTGATGGACGCTCTACCCCTTGGATAACGTCCATTGCCATAGTTATATAAGCTTGAATTTGTCGATTCCGCCATTCATTAACTGTGCGCTCAACAGCATCCTGACCCATACGCCGTTGCATGGCTTCATATAAATAAGCTGCGTGGCGGACTTCATCTTGGGCGATGCTGGATAATCCCTTTTTGAGATTAGCTGTGAGGCGATCGCTTTCTGGCAAAACATTAGCCATGCGAGCGATTTCTTTGCTTGCATCCAACTCCAAAATGTACATACTTCCCAGAAACACTGACCAGTCTATGGTCTGGGGTTGTAAGTTGGCTGGTGAATATTCCTTTAAATACAGGGTATAAAAAACATTCCGTTTGGGTACTTCCCACTTTTCCCCAATGTGTTGTTTGAGTGCATGGGCGAATATCTTGCCATGACGTTCTTCATCGGCTGCATGGCTAGCTAATCTTTCTGATAACCAACTATCACCTTCAGCCGCAGCCCGATCGCTTAGAGCTTGGAAGTAGGGAACCGATCCAGATTCGGCTAATTCTGCTTCTGCTAAAGCCTGGGGACGACTTAAAGGATCTCGGATGAGGTACGCTGCCAAATAAGCAGAAACACCAGAACAAATTAAATGCAGCAAATATGTAACGATGTTCATTACAGTTGTTGTTAATGCAGATTTTTAAAGGAAAAAATCATGTAACGCAATAAGCCTTGACGACTCACCCATTCCATAATTTGGTTAACCATGCTGTCAAGTTCCGCATCCCACCCTGGAGGTGAGGCTTTACGCATTAATTGACGGGTAATCAGGTAACTAGGCAATGTATTCACGGTAATGTCGTGTTCCTGCAAAACACGATATCCTGTCTGTTCAGCCAGTTTTTCATAATCGTCCACGGTGTAGTTATAGCGCAGGTTACTTTGACCATAAGCGCTACTAAGTAAGCCGCCAAACATCAATTCTAAAGCCCCCATCCAAGGCATTACCATATCTACGGGGGTAAAGTCACAAATCGCTAGATAACCACCTGGTTTCAGTACTCGTTTTACTTCTTTAAAGAAAAGCTCTCGACTCGGAAAGTGAAAGATGCACTCAACAGCTAAAACCACATCGAAGGAATTATTTTCAAAGGGTAGCTTACAGGCATCTGCTTCTATAAATTCAACTTTGTTAGTCGCAGCAGGCTGAACAAGTTCTCTGGCTCTGGATAGCTGACGCTCATCAATATTCACGCCGACCAAATCCATATGTTCATGCCTATCATTAATAGTGGCGATGGTGCCGCCAAATCCACATCCTACATCTAAAACTCTTTGCTGATCTGTGATTCTTCCTGCTTCACACATTTTCACAGATAACTGGTCTGCCGCTCGCCGAAAGTCCTCGGCAGAGCCATCTGCTAAATTGTTTGAGTCCCAATAACCCCAATGGACATGATGCCCAAAAGCTTCTGTTACTTCCCGATCTTGTCGCTCAATTGAATCAAGAAAAATATTGAAATAGCGGAGCCTGTTTGTTTGCTCTAACATTTTAGTCCTTTAGCAGAAGAAATTCTTAAGAGCAGTTCTTAATAAAGAAAAATATATCACCTTTGAGAAATTAATTTTAACTATATTTATATTATTAAATATAGTTAAAATATTTTTGTAAATAAAAATATGCGGAAACCCCATTTTTCATATTTCCGTGCTGAATGCTGACTTTAGATATGGGGTCAATCCAAAATCCAAAATTGTTTGACTTACCGTCAAGATATTTTTAATTGTTAATTAATTGTTAATGCCAGCGTTTTCCCCAATAAGTCCCGATGGTATCAGCATGAGCTTCTTCAAAACGATTTGCTTTAAACCAATTAATTACTTCTTGTTTTTTGTGGCGGAATTGAAATTCAGGTGTGACATCATCAAATATCCAAAATGCTAGAGCATTAAACTTTTCTGGTAAGGTCAGATTATCAAGAAAAGCTGTAGCTTCGTAAATTTCAGATAAACTTTGTTTATCAAATACTAGAAAATTGTATTGTTGGCAAAAATGATAAAATTCTTTGCCGAAGGATTGGGCAATGATAATAAAGGGTAAAAATATTCCTGTGTAGAATTGGACGAACCACAGGCGTAATTCAGGGGATAATTTATGTCCCATTCCCATAAAAACAATGTCCCGAATACCATAATAAGGGATATTGGCTGGGCATTCTATGGGATCTGGATAGAGCCAAATCACGAGATTGCCATATTCTGATACCAATGCAGAGACTGCATCAAAGGCAGCTTTTGTGTTGCTAGTATGGTGTAAAACCCCCATGGAATACACTTTGCTAAAGGTTGATTGTTTGAAGGGAGGATTCGTCACATCACCTTGGACAAAATGCAAATTAGGAATAGAACTAGCTTCTTTAGCTGCTAATCTGACAGCTTCACTCAATTCCAATCCGACAATTTGTGCTTGGGGATAACTTTTCGCAGCAGCAAAAGTCATTTCCGCAGAACCGCAACCTGCATCCAAAATCCATTCATCGGCTTGAATCGGATCTGCAAATTTAGCAATTACATCCTCAATTCTGTGAGTGGGATTCAAACCATAAAGGGAATTTGTCTCAAATCGCCCTGAAAAGCGATATTTCCATTGTTCAGTAAAGCCTTCCGATGGCTTTATTTGTTGCTCACCAGTCAACATACAAGGAACTCCCTCAACAATGGGAAATTCTGCCCCACAATTCAAACATTGCAGTGTGCCAGAAATGATTTCGCCGTTTTCAGTTGTTTCTCTGGCTTTAAGTTCAATTTGCCCTTGGCAGCAAGGACAAGCCAGAATTGACAATAAAGTCTTCTTCATTACTATTGCCCGTTGCTCATTCAAATAATGTTTGCAACATATAAATTCTTTGTAAGGGCACGGCACCAGTAAGATACTTTTATATCCTGAAAGATTGACCGATGCCATGCCCCTACCCATCTGTCGCATTATTTTTTCACAATGGTATAACTAGTGGCTAAACACATTGTGCTTCTTCAGCTTAACTTTGGCGTTCCAGGGTTTCTTGAACATTACTAATCTCTCTGGAGATATCTTCATCCACATTAGTTGTATAACGCTGGATAGCTTGTACAATACCTTCTTGCTGTTCTGCTAACATCTCGTACAAAATCTCAGAGATAATTCCTTGCAAAGGTCGGAGTAAATTTCTGATACCTTCTCGTTGTTCTTCTAGTAGTTGAATATAGGTATCAAAACCGTGGGGGAAAGGAACACCGCCAAATAGCCTTAAAGAACCACCAAAATCAAGGTTTAAACCTTGAGAGCCTTCTCCGGTAACCGTATGTTGTGTACCAATGTGGTGGAATTCAGCTAAATAAAAATCACCAATCCGTAATCCATTTTTGCTCAAGATATCCAGGGGGAAAGGAGGAGTAAATGGCATATTTAGACCGACATCGAGGGTGTTTTCTACCCGATAACTGTAGTCCAGCCCAATGGTTTTATTGGCGTAATTAGCAAAGGCTTTATTACCTACTTTAATTCCCCCTATTTTGTAAGACTTGAGTCGGTGTGATGTCTGAGGGAAACCATTAAGATAACGCTTCACAGAAAGAGCACAAAAATCTGCGATCGCAGCACCTTGACTATGACCTCCAACATAAACATTAATATGTTTCAGGGGTCTGCCGATGATAGTCTGATTTTGACGATCTATAATAAAGGTTGGGGTTTCAATACTTTGGAGTCGGTTAGCAACGGCATCAAAGTTTATGATGTTGGCAAATTGATCCCCTGCTTTGCCTTTAAAATAACCCAATTCCTTTAAAGGATTAGACTCAAAGTCTTTGATAAATTGAGTAATCAAATCAGATATAGCTGCCTGGAATTCTGTGCCAAAGATAATACCTCCAGCCGCCGCTAAAGATACGGCTGTTGCTACCCGTTGCTCAAATTCTAAATCCTGCCTCCGTAATACTTCCCAGTCTTGAGGTTCTATTTTTCCTAAAGCCAAGACTTTGAAAAACATCAAAATCTCTTGCTCAACTGATTCGTAGTCTTCTTGAATTCCTTGTATGGCTTTGATGCGTTGGTCTACCAGGTCTCCCAAGTTACCATAATTGACTAAAGTAGAATTAAAGTCTGATAAAAAGTTGGTGATGTCAATTACACCTTGTTGTGTAGCAACTGTACCACGGAAAGCGATCGCATAATGGTGTGAATCCTTCCGCTTGAGAATCATGCCTCGAATACCCCTGACAAAGTCTCTGAGGGGACACACTAATACCCAATCTTCGTGCTTGTAGGTAGCATTATAGGAATCTAAAATGTCTCTGCCGTCAATACTGCCAAAGGATTCTGGGAAAATAGCATAGGCACGCTTGCACATTTGCGACAGCATAATAGCTTCGTCAAAGCTAAAGCCTTTTTTGAGAACTTCAGGAATTTTGATTGTGGTAATGCTACTACTCATTTTTATTTATAGTCTCCGTTTGTGGGGATAATATTGTGTTTATATGGCGTTGCCAGACTCTACTTGTATGGAATTGCTCTGTCGGATAAAGTACATTTTATGATGGCTGGAAATGTTTGCTTTGCCATCAAGGGTCTTGCCCTAACTCACGTGAGTAGTATGACTTGGTCAATAAGGACTATTATGACCAAGAAAATAAAGCACCATCTTGAGGCATTACAGGTCTTTGTACGCCTCTCATAAATTCGCCCGTGATGGTTAAAATAGCTTGGACTTGACGGGTACGCCATTGGTCTATCCATTCATCGACGGTGTTACCCATACGACGCTGCATGGCTTCATACAGGTATCCTGCATGGCGTTTCTCATCTTCTGCGATCTTCATCAGGCCTTTTTTCAAGTTGCTCAGGCAGCGATTGTCTTCTGGTAAGGCATTTGCCATATGAACAAACTCACGACTAGAATCTCGTTCTAGAACGTACATACTACCCATAAATACTACCCAGTCAATTTTTTCAGCTTGTAATTTTTCTGGGCTATAGCCTTCTAAATAAGCTGAATAAAAAGGATTACGCTCAGGAGCATCTACTTTCTTACCTTGGGTCAGTTGTTCTAAGGCATGACCAAAAACTTTTCCGTGTTTTTCTTCATCTATCGCATGGAGGTCAAGTTTCTTCGCCAACCAGGTATCTCCTTCGGCGGTAGCTCTTTTGCTCAAAGTTTTAATAAAATCTGCCGCTCCATACTCTACCTGTTGTGCTTCCATCAGATAGGATAGTCTTGCTACTGGATCTCGCATATTGTGAGACTGAATGTAAGCTGCTCCTCCAGAACAAGCCAGACGCAATAAAGACGTAACTAAATCCATACTAGCCTCCCATATTCAATTTGAATTTCTAGCTAAAGATTTCAATAACAAAATTATTTGTCCATAAATAAATATTGATGGCTTGTATAATTTTACTCTTCAGTCAAAAAACCTCACTTGTATAAAAGCTTAACGCATTTTCCAGTTTTTGATCATGTTGTACAACCCAATTATAATCAAAGATACCCTACCAAAAGTAACAGGTGTTACGCAACTAGCATCATGTAATCTCTACATAATGTAACAAAATTGAGATAATTATACTTAATTGTCTACATTGGCGATTAAGAAGGTAAAAAAAATATCAAATTGTTAGTGGTAAAAAATTTGGCATTGCATACAATGTTAGCCCTATGGTATTAGTGGGCAAGTGTAGCAAAACAAGCCCATGACGCATAACGATAACTACAGCACCTTTGGTATGCAAAGCTTATCTCAACGTCTTTCTACAATGTCCCCTCTGAAATTAGCGTTAGCTACACAGCAGCTTTTACCAAAGATAGATTTGCTCAAAGCCGAACCCATTGCTGTTGTTGGCATCGGTTGTCGTTTTCCTGGGGGAAGCGATACACCCCAGACATTTTGGGAATTATTAAAAAATGGTCAACAGGGAATTACCGATATACCTCAACAAAGATGGGACATAGCCACATACTATGATCCCCATCCAGAAGTAGGGGGGAAAATGTATACCCGCCAAGCAGGTTTGTTAAGGGATGTAGACAAATTTGATGCGGAATTTTTCGGTATTTCCCCAAGGGAAGTTAACATCCTTGATCCGCAACAACGTCTATTGTTAGAGGTGGCTTGGGAAGCCCTAGAAAATGGTGCCCAATCACCAGAAAAATTATTGGCTAGTGCCACGGGAGTCTTTGTTGGGATTTGTACCAGTGACTACTTTCAACTGATTACTAGTTCTGGAGATCCTCAGGATTTAGCAGCCTATGTGGGTACGGGAAACGCTTTGAGTGCGGCGGCGGGGCGTTTGTCTTACATCCTAGGACTCAGAGGGGTGAGTGTAGCTGTGAATACGGCTTGTTCTTCATCGTTATTGGCTGTGCATCAAGCCTGTCAAAGTCTACGTCAACGGGAATGTAACTTAGCTTTAGCGGGAGGAGTCAACTTACTGCTGGCACCAGATATCAGTATTATTGGCTCGAAAGCACAAATGTTATCTCCGAGCGATCGCTGTCATACTTTTGATGCAGCTGCGGATGGTTATGTCAGAGGCGAAGGTGCTGGCATGATTGTCCTGAAAAGGTTGGCGGATGCTTTGAGTGATGGGGATCCAATTTTAGCTTTGATTCGTGGCTCAGCTGCCAATCACGATGGTCGCACAAGTGGGTTGACAGTACCCAATGGCCCTGCACAGCAAGCAGTCATTCGGGAAGCCCTGGAAAATAGCGGAGTCACACCACAACAAGTCAGTTATATTGAAGCCCACGGTACAGGAACCTCTTTAGGGGATCCCATAGAAGTGGGAGCATTAGGAGCAGTCTTTAGTTCAGATCGCCAGAGTCCTTTGTTGATTGGCTCAGTCAAGACGAATCTTGGACATTTAGAAGGGGCGGCGGGAATTGCAGGGTTAATTAAGGTAGTGCTAGCACTGCAAAATCAACAGATTCCCCCCCACCTCAACTTTCAGCAACCCAATCCCCAAATAGATTGGCACAACTTACCGATTACGGTGCCAACAACTTTGCAATCATTGGCAGGAGTCGATGGTAGACAAATTGCGGGGGTGAGTTCCTTCGGATTTACAGGTACGAATGTGCATGTAGTTCTAGAAGCTGCACCCAATCTAGAATCACCCTCTTCAGGAGAAGAAGCAGGGGGTAAGGGAGCTGGAAGCATGGGGAATGCTTCCTCCCAGCCTCTTAATGAACGTCCCTATCATTTGTTAACCTTATCAGGGAAAACCCCAACAGCTTTACAACAACTAGCCCAGGATTATATTCATTATATAGATGGGCATGGGCAAGCAAATTTGGGGGATATTTGCCATACCACTAACACAGGGCGATCGCACTTTGATTATCGGTTAAGTTTGGTTGCTAGTTCCTTGGCAGAAGTTGAGCAAAAGCTGAAGGGAAATGCAGATGGTGGCTGCTTTCAAGGTTTGATATCTGCAAAAAAAGCTCCCAAAATTGCCTTTCTGTTTACAGGTCAAGGTTCCCAATATGTAGGTATGGGACGAGAACTCTATGATACCCAACCCACATTTCGCCAAGCACTTGATCGCTGTCAGGAAATATTGGATTCACACTTGGATGTTTCCTTGGGGGATCTGCTGTACGCAGACATAGATAAGTTACACCAGACAGCTTACACTCAACCGGCTTTATTCGCCATTGGCTATTCCCTCTATCAACTGTGGTTATCTTGGGGAGTGAAGCCAGATGCGGTCATGGGGCATAGTTTAGGGGAATACATAGCTGCCTGTGTGGCAGGGGTATTTAGTTTAGAAGATGCCTTAATGTTAGTTGCTGCTAGAGGTCGATTGATGCAGCAAATCCCAGAAAATGGCAAAATGATAGCCGTTTGGTCTGATGAGACAATGGTACGTCAGGCAATTGCTTCTCATCCTTCCCTAACTATTGCAGCATACAATGGACGGCAAAGTTTGACAGTTTCCGGGGAAGCATCAGCCATTGATGGGTTAGTGGAGCGTCTGTCCCAGATGGGGATCAAAAGCCAACCTTTGCAGGTGCGTTTAGCTTTTCACTCTCCTTTAATGCAACCGATGGTAGAGGAATTTCGTCAAGTTGCCCAGCAAATTACATACAATACACCCCAACTAGATATGATTGCCAATGTCACCGGTACCTGGGCAACCCCAGATATGGCAAGTCCAGATTATTGGGTGGAACATATTTTACAGCCCGTGCAGTGGACAAAAGGATTAGCCACATTAATTGCTGAATATGACATTTTTTTAGAATTAGGGGCTAAAACAACTCTAACAGCAATGGCGAAAGCTGATTGGGGAAGTGAGAGAAAAATTTGGCTAGGGAGTTTACATCCGCAAAAATCTAATTGGCAGCAAATACTAGAAACTTTAGGGATGTTATATGTCCAAGGTGTGAACATTGATTGGCAGGGTTTTGAGCAAGATTATTCCCATCGACGATTACCTTTTCTACCTACCTATCCTTGGCAAAAACAAAAATATTGGTTATCACCGGAAATCACAGCCAAAAGACATAGTAAAAAACATAGTATTTCTGAAGTAAAATCGGCAAAAAATCCTTTACTCGGGCAACGTTTACGGTTAGCTAAATCAAAAACCATTTGTTTTGAGACTCAACTCAGTTGTGATACGTTGAGCTTTATCGCCGATCATCTGGTCTATGGACAGATGATCTTACCTGGAACAGCCTTTTTAGAAATGGCGATCGCTGCCGGGATCAAAGTATGGCAAACTGAGCAAATCACGCTGCAAAATTTTGTCATTCAACAAGCATTAGTCATACCTGAAGATGGTTCTGTGACGGTGCAGATTGCTTTAACACCGGAAACTTCAGCACGTTATTTGGTGGAAATATTTAGTTTACAGGCTGATAATTGGCTCTGTCATGGTTCGGGTGTTCTCGGCAAAACATCACCCAAAAAATTAATTCATCAGGATTTGGGAAGTTATACAACAGTAATTCCGGTTAATTCTTATTACGAAGACTTGACAGCAAGAGGAATTAAATTAGGTAAAAGCTTACAAACAGTTAAACAAGTTGGACAACAGGCAGATAAGTTTGTTGGTGAGATTTATTTACCAGATGTATTAGGAGGAGAAGAAAAGGAATATAAACTCCACCCAGTTTTATGGGATGGCTGTTTACAAGTGGTAGGGGTGGTATTAGTTGCTCAAGGCAATACCCAGACTTATTTGCCTACTAGTTTAGATAGTTTGCGAGTATTGAATTTGGGAGAGCCACGTTGGAGCGAGGTAAAACTGCGCCAGGTAAATCAGGTGATCATTGCTGACTTGCATTTGTGGTCAGAGCAGGGAGAGTTAATTGCTGAAATTGAAGGAATGCAGTTTCAGCCAGCCAATCCCCAAGCAATATTTGGTCAGCAGCATCAGTTATGGTCAGATTGGCTTTATCAAATACAATGGTTGCCCCAAGCTATATTCCGTCATCCAAATTCTCCTACATTGCCGCCATTGTTATCACCAGCAGAAACTAAGCAAAAATTAGTCAGGGTTGATGATTTTCAGGAGAGACTCACGGCATATCAAAATGGTGTGAATCAACTGGAAGAATTGGCTGTAAGTTATATTTTACAAGCCTTGACAAAATTAAAATGGCAATGGCAGTTAAATCAGGAATTTACTACTGACGAGCTGGTTGAGCAAACTGGAATGAATCCTCAATATTTGGGTTTAGTTAATCGCCTCTTAGAAATATTGAGCGCCGCCAAATTTTTAGAACCACAAAATCAGACATGGCGGGTGGAAACGATTCCCCCCACAGGGCAAAACTTGACTGGGCAAGTAAATAATACCGCAGAAACCGCCAACGAATTAACTTTATTACAGGGTTGTGGGAATCAATTAGCAGAGGTTTTACAGGGGAAAATTGACCCTCTTGATTTATTATTTCCCCAAGGGGATGCCACATTAGTAAGTCAACTGTATCAGCACTCTCCTTTAGCAGTGGCGATGAACAGTTTAGTCGCTCAGACAATTAATTCCACCCTGGAAAAATTACCCCCATCCCAAGGCATGAGAATTTTAGAAATTGGAGCCGGAACAGGGGGGACAACTCGCTATGTATTGCCTAGTTTAAATGCTGAACAAATTGAATATACATTCACAGATGTTGGTGCCAGTTTCATCACCCAAGCAAGTGAGACATTTAAAGATTATCCATTTATTAAATATGAAGTTTTAGATATTGAAAAAAATCCCCGAGAGCAAGGACTTGCTGATCAAAAATACGACATAATTCTAGCTGCCAATGTGTTACATGCAACGGCTAATTTACCCACAACATTAACTCATGTACGGCAACTACTGGCACCTGGAGGAATGTTGGTTTTATTAGAAGCAACACAAAAGCAAAACTGGATTGATTTAACCTTTGGTTTGACAGAAGGGTGGTGGAAATTTCAAGAGCAAGATGTTAAATGGCGACCAAATTATCCTTTACTATCAGGGGAAAAATGGCAGCAATTACTAACAGAAACTGGGTTTACAAAAGTAGAAACCATTAGTATCAATAACTCTCAAGGGCAAAGTTTATCACAACAAGAAATATTCCTAGCTCAAACCACAGCATCCCCATGTGTTGATAGCAAATCCTCAGAACAAACATGGTTGATATTAGGGGATGGTCAAGGTACAGGTGAAGCGATCGCTCAACAACTACGCGATCGCGGTGAAGATGTGGTCTTGGCTTTTGCTGGGGAAAATTATCAAGTTATTGGTCAGCAAGAATTTCAACTCAATCCAGCAAATAAAGCTGATTTTGAGCAACTTTTGTCTGCAATTCCCCAACCTTTATCGGGAATTATTCACTGTTGGAGTCTAAATGCAGCCAGCTCCCCAGATTTGACCCACACCCAACTCAAAGCAGGGACTATTTTCAGTTGTGCAAGTACCTTACATCTATGTCAAGCGATCGCCAAACTGGAAAAATCCTCTCAGTTGTGGTTAGTTACCAGACAAGCCGTTCCTGCTGATGCTCTAGATCATTCAGTCCCAGGGCTTGCCCAATCGAGTTTATGGGGCATGGGCAAATCCTTAAACTTAGAACATCCGGAACTAAATTGTGTCCGCATTGATGTCCCTGGAAAAGACATACAGCAAGATGTGCAAAACATATTGTTAGAAATTAGCAATCCCACATCAGAAGACCAAATTGCCTTTCGAGAGGGTAGGCGACATCTAGCCAGACTGAACCGTAAACCCTTAGATAACAAGTCTGATAGTAATCTGCAACCAGTCAGGTTAGACATAAGTACACCCGGTGAACTAGACAACTTACACCTGCAACCCATCACCCGTAGTCAACCAAAGGCGGGAGAAATTGAAATCCAGGTAGAAGCGGCGGGATTAAACTTCCGGGATTTGATGATTGTCTTGGGTTTATATCCAGGAGAAGCAGTCCCGATGAAGAACAATTTTACCACCAAGGATGAAAATACCTCTGACCGACTCCCCACTCCCGACTCCCCACTCCCTATTGTCAAATCAGCTCCATTGGGATTAGAGTGTGCGGGAAAAGTCGTAGCTGTGGGGGAAGGGGTAACAAACTTCCACATCAATGATGCCGCAATCGCCATGGTTAGCGGTAGCTTCAGTCAGTTTGTGACAGTGAATGCCGCAATGACTATCCCCATGCCTCAACAATTGAGTTTTGTTGAAGCCGCCACCATCCCCTCAGCCTTTCTCACAGCCGATTATACCCTGGATCATTTAGCCAAAATTCAACCGGGCGATCGCGTCTTGATTCACGCGGCTACCGGAGGAGTGGGACAAGCCGCCGTGCAAATTGCCCAACAAGCCGGGGCAGAAGTCTTCGCCACAGCCAGTCCTGGAAAATGGGAAGTTCTCAAATCCTTGGGAGTCAAATATATCATGAATTCCCGTAACTTGGATTTCGCCCAACAGGTGATGGAATTTACCCAAAACCAAGGAGTGGATATTGTTCTCAACTCCCTCACCTCCCCAGGATTTATTGAAAGCAGCCTAGCTGTATTGCGGCGTAATGGTCGATTTGTGGAAATTTCCAAACGCAATGCTTGGGAACCAGCAGCTGTCGCCCAAGCCAGACCAGATGTAGCTTATTTTCCCGTGGATCTAATGCAGGTGGTACAAACACAACCCACATTAGCCCAAGGAATCCTAGAAAAACTTGGACAGCAGTTTGAGCAAGAGGAACTCCAGCCTTTACCCCATACAGTCTTTTCCTTCACAGAAGCGATCGCTGCCTTTCGTTATATGCAGCAAGCAAAACACACAGGCAAAATCGTCCTCTCTCAATTTCCTCAGACCTCCCCCAATCAGTTGCAATTACACCCAGAGGGGACTTATTTAATCACCGGCGGCTTGGGTGGTTTAGGTTTATTGGTGGCACATTGGTTAGCAGAGAAAGGTGCCAAGCATTTGGTATTAGTCGGACGCAGGAGAGTGCAGCCAGAAAATGCCTCAGCATTAAAATCCCTGGAAGCAATGGACATTGAAGTGAAAGTTGTTCAAGCTGATGTGTCCCAAGCTGAAGAAATCGCCGCAGTTCTGCAAGAAATTGACCAATCATCCCCACCCCTACGAGGGGTAATTCATTCAGCTGGGACATTGGCAGATGGGTTGATGCAACAATTATCTTGGTCAAGATTTACCCGAGTTATGGAGTCGAAGGTAGACGGGGCTTGGCATTTGCATTCTTTAACCAAGGATCAACCCCTAGACTTTTTCGTCCTATTCTCAGCAGCAGCCTCAATTTTAGGAAATATCGGACAATCCAACCACGCCGCCGCCAATAGTTTTTTAGATGCCTTAGTATATGAACGTCGAGCAATGGGTTTACCTGCTCTATGTATCAACTGGGGTGCAGTGGATGAGGTGGGTGCAGCCGTCAAACTAGATATCAGTTCCCGGTTACTTGGCACAGGTATGGGCACTATTCCCGCCCAAGCAGTATTAGAGATTTTAGAGGCATCATTGAACAATAAGGCAATCCAAGTGGGTGTGATTCCTATTGATTGGTCACAGTTTGGCAAACCTTGGACAAATTCCCCATTCTTCAGCCTGTTACAGTCCCAGGTTGTCAACCCATCAACGACGGATGATACTCCATCAATTCGCCAACAGTTAGAAAATACTGACCCAGAAGCAGCAATAACTTTACTCACCAACCATGTCAACTTGCACCTGAGCAAAATCTTAGGATTATCACCCACAGCCACCATTAATCCCCAACAGGGCTTTTTTGATATGGGAATGGATTCCTTAACCTCAGTGGAATTGCGGAATAGCTTACAAACTACCTTAGAATGTGACCTACCGCCTACCTTATTGTTCAAATGTGCCAGCGTGGCAGAATTGGTAGACTATTTGGCGCAAAATGTCCTGGGACTGACCTTAACTAGGCCAACAGAACCCACAGCACCGGCTTTCGACCACCTTGGGGATGAAGATATTGTACAGTTACTCGCCCAAGAATTAAACGCAATTGAGGAGAGCAAACAGCGATGAATATAGATGTAAATCATACAGATTCCTCCTCCTTAATGAAAAAAGCCCTCTGGGAATTGCGAGAACTGAGGGCAAAACTCAGGGAATATGAAAATTCAGCATCAGAAGCGATCGCCATTGTGGGTATGGGTTGTAAATTTCCTGGAGGAGCAAACAATCCCGCCGCCTTTTGGCAGCTGTTACGCAATGGAGTGGATGCCATTGGAGAAGTACCCAGCGATCGCTGGCAGATTGAGGATTATTATGATTGTGATCCCCATGTCCCCGGCAAAATGTACACCCGTAATGGTGGGTTTGTAGATGATGTGGATTTATTCGATCCCGTATTCTTCGGCATTTCTCCCAGGGAAGCCGCCAGCATGGATCCCCAACAACGCCTGCTATTAGAAGTTTGTTGGCAAGCCCTAGAAAACTCAGCCATAGTACCAGAAAGCCTGAAAAACAGTTTGACAGGCATATTTGTCGGCTTGTGTACAGATGATTATGCCCAGTTAACCGTGAATGGTGGAGATTCTAGCCACACCAATCTGGATGCATATTCTTATCTGGGAGTGACCCGTAGTATTGCCACAGGGCGCATTGCCTATGTGTTGGGATTACAAGGGCCAAACATGCAACTAGATACCGCTTGCTCTAGTTCCTTAGTCGGCATACATTTAGCAGTGGAGAGTTTGCGCCAGGGAGAATGTAACCTCGCTCTAGCGGGTGGGGTGAATTTGATGTTAGCACCCAAGAATACCATCGGCTTATGTCGCTTACAAGCCTTAGCCCCTGATGGTCGCTGCAAAACCTTTGATGCTTCAGCCAACGGCATGGCAAGAGGTGAAGGCTGTGGTATTGTTGTCCTCAAACGTCTCACAGATGCGATCGCCGATGGGAACCCCATCTTAGGATTAATTCGCGGGTCAGCCATCAATCATGACGGTCCCAGTAGCGGCTTAACAGTTCCCAATGAAAAAGCCCAAGTCAAGCTGATGCAAACAGCGATCGCCAAAGCTAAAATTCAGCCAGAGGCAATTAGCTATGTGGAAGCTCACGGTACAGGTACAGTTCTGGGGGATCCCATTGAGTTAGAAGCATTGAACGCAGTCTATGGTCAAAACCATTCCCCAGAAAATCCCCTAATTGTCGGCTCAGTGAAAACCAATCTCGGTCATTTAGAAGCGGCTGCGGGAATTGCGGGATTTATAAAAGTGATTCTGTCTTTACAACATCAAGAGATTCCCCCCCACTTACATTTTCAACAACCCAATCCCCACGTCAATTGGGAGCAATTACCTATCCACATCCCCACTAAATCTATGGCTTGGTCAAGGGGGGAGAAGCCGCGACTGGCGGGACTAAGTTCCTTTGGTTTAAGTGGCACTAATGCACATATTATCTTAGAAGAAGCTCCTTTAGCAGTTGAAAATTCCCCAGATACACCGGAGCGTCCACTGCATTTGCTGACCTTATCAGCCAAAACCCCAGATGCATTAGAGCAATTAATTCAAGACTATGACCAACACTTAAACAATCATCCCCATCTATCCCTGGCAGATATCTGTTTTACAGCCAATACCGGGCGATCGCAGTTTGCATATCGTACTAGTTATATTGCTGAGTCTATCCCCCACCTCCAGTCACAACTAACACAACAAAATATTACTAAAGCAAGTAATAATGCAGAGAGTGCCAAAATTGCTTGCTTATTCACGGGGCAAGGTTCGCAATATTCGGGGATGGGTAAAGGACTCTATGATACCCAACCAACTTTCCGGAAAACATTGGAGCATTGTGCAGAAATTCTCCAACCTCTGCTAGATGTACCACTGCTAGAAATTCTCTACCCCAGTTCCCCAGAGAACGCAGATTTAATTCATCAAACCGTTTATACTCAACCAGCAATATTTGCCCTAGAATATGCCTTATTTACCTTATGGCAAACTTGGGGCATCCAACCCCATTGGCTGATGGGTCATAGTGTGGGGGAGTATGTAGCGGCAACTGTGGCGGGAGTTTGGACTTTAGAAGAAGGTTTAACCTTAATTGCCCACAGGGGACGGTTAATGCAATCCACTGATGGAGGGGCAATGGTAGCAGTATTTACCGATGTCCCTACTGTTAGCAATGTGATTGCCGAACATGGTTTAGCGATCGCAGCCATTAATGGGCCACAAAATGTGGTAGTGTCTGGTGAGGCAAAGGCCATAGAGCAACTCATTCATACTTTTAATAACCAAAATATTAAAACAACACCCTTAAGGGTATCCCACGGCTTCCATTCTCCTCTGATGACACCAATCATCTCTGCATTTCGCCAAGTTGCCCAAAAAATTAACTATCAATCACCAAAAATTAATATAGTTTCTAATGTGACTGGTCAGCCGATCACCGAGGAAATTGCCACACCTGAATATTGGTGTCAGCAGATAGAAAAACCTGTGCAATTTGCGGCGGGTTTAGCCACATTATCTGCAAAAGGTGTAGAAGTTTTGCTGGAAATTGGAGCCAAACCAACACTTTTAGCTATGGCTAGCCAAAACTTACCAACAGCAGAAATTGCATTACTACCTACACTCTGTCCTGGTGTTGGTGATTGGCAACAAATGCTCACAAGTTTAACTAGTTTGTTTTCCCAGGGAGTGGCGATTAATTGGTCTGGGTTTGACCAAGATTATCAGCGCCATATAGTTGATTTACCCACCTATCCTTGGCAGAGAAAACGATATTGGGCAGTGACAAAAGCAACAAAAAATGTAGGGAGTAAATCCAGTCAAATTACTCAACTTTTAGATGCAGGTAATCGAGACAAGTTAACTCAATTATTACTCAATCGCTTACCAGTAGAACAGGAAGCAGTGATTACAGATATAGTCAATATTTTAGTTGACCAACATCAAACTGAAAATTGTGCCACTTTCCCCCTTCCCCAACCAGGTACAATCAAAGCTGCCTTACAACCGCAATTAGACAGTTTAATTGGGAAGATAGATGTAAATTATTGGCAAGTTTTAGAACAACTGGAAACCCTAACTAGTGAATATGTCTTGCAAGCTTTTGATAATTTGGGGTGGAATTTTGAGCCACAACAGGGCTTTTCTGCTAAGGAAATGGCGACAAAACTAGGGATTGTTGACCAGCATTATAGATTGTTACTGCGCTTATTAGAAATGCTCAGTGAAACTCAGGTCTTAAAATCAGTTAATGATCATTGGCAGGTGATTAATCAACCAGATGTTTCCCATCCCCAAAACCGACAACAAAAGCTGTTAGAGCAATGTCCCCAAGCAAAAGCTGAATTAACAGTTGTCCAACGTTGTGGTGCTAACTTAGCACCTGTTTTACGAGGAGAATGTGACCCCCTGCAAAGTCTATTTCCAGACGCTGATGTTACTTTATTAACCCAACTATATCAAGACGCACCTTTCTCCCAAGTGATGAATACATTAGTGCAGAAAACTCTCATGACTGTACTAGATGAGTTCTCCTCCAAGACTGATTTACGAATATTGGAAATTGGTGCAGGTACAGGAGGAACAACAGCCTATTTGTTACCACATCTTCACCCCCAAACAACACAATATACTTTTACAGATATTAGCCCTTTATTTACCACCAAGGCAGCGCAAAAATTTGCAGATTATCCGTTTATACGGTATCAAGTCTTAAATATTGAGGAAAACCCACAGCAACAAAAATTTCCCTCCCACCATTACCAAATTATTATCGCTGCCAACATCATTCATGCTACCGCAGATCTACGGCAAACCTTAACCCATATCCATGAATTACTCGCCCCTGGTGGTTTGTTGATTATGTTAGAAACTACAGCTAGACAGCGTTGGGTCGATTTATTTGCCGGGTTTACCGGGGGATGGTGGAAATTTACTGACTTTGATTTACGTCCCCATCATCCATTATTACCAGCGCCAAAATGGGAGGAATTATTACAAGCAATCGGCTTTGAAACCACGGCTACAATCCAGCCACACCTGAACAATCAACCATTAATTGCCCAACCAGCAGTGATTATTGCCCAATCTCAATGGGTGGAAATAGCATTATCTGCTACTGAGGAATATCCCCAACCATCAGTAAATCCCACACCAGAGAAAAAATTTATCCCGATTCGAGAACAATTAGCAACCGTTTCCCCCCAACTCAGACATGATGTCTTAGTTACCTATCTGCAAGACCAACTACAGCTAGTATTGGGATTAGAGCGATCGCAAATTCCCGATCCTCAACAAGGCTTTTTCGATTTAGGTTTAGATTCCCTCACCGCAGTGGAGTTAAAAAATCGCCTGGAAGCAGATCTCAATGCTACCCTGCCTTCCACATTAGCCTTTGACTTTCCCAATATACAAATATTAGCAACCCATCTAATGCACACAGTATTCGGGTGGACAGTTGAGGATGTCACAAACCCAGATTCAGACAATGTTTCCGCCATTGCCCAACTGGATGCAAATCAGATAGAAACATTAATTGCCCAAGAAGTCGCAGGTATTGAAGAACTATTGAGGGTTAATCAACAGCAGTCGGAATCGTAACAAATACTAACTTTTCTTGATCTTTGTTGACAACTTCCGAATTAGTTCGCGCAACACATCACTTTTAGTCCTTTCGACCGTGACAGCTTGTGGAGTGAATAACGCCGACGTTGCCACAGTGAAGCAAGAAGTATTTGTTAGCAAATGTTAGTAAATATGGAACGGATCAATGAGCAAGGATTCTGCCACCAATTTAGAACAAATGTCATCACCTCAGCGCTTACTTTTAGCCCTCCAAGAAGCCCGGAAAAAACTGGAAGCACAAGAAGCGGCAAAAAATGAAGCGATCGCTATTATTGGCTTAGGTTGTCGTTTTCCCGGTGCCAATAGTCCTGAAGCCTTCTGGCAGTTATTACAAGCGGGACAACAGGGAATTACCCAAGTCCCTGGCGATCGGTGGGATATTGACGCTTATTTCCATCCCAATCCTGATACCCCCGGCAAAATGTACACCCGGTTCGGGGGATTTTTAGACCACATAGACCAATTCGACCCCTTATTTTTTGGCATTTCTCCCCGTGAAGCCGCCAATATGGATCCTGCCCATCGCTTGCTGTTACAAGTGAGTTGGGAAGCCTTGGAAAATGCTGCCCAAATTAAACCCAGATTGGCTAGTTCTCCCACCGGTGTGTTTATGGGGATTACAGCCAATGACTACGCCCAACATCTGCAAACAGCGGGGGAATCGGCTCGGTTGTCAATGGATACTTATGATGTGACTGGCACACCAGTCTATGCCGCCGCCGGACGTTTATCTTATAGTTTGGGGTTAACAGGCCCAAGTTTAACCGTGAATACGGCTTGTTCTTCTTCCTTGGTTGCGGTTCACCTCGCTTGTCAGAGTCTCCGCAATCGAGAATGCACAACAGCTTTGGCGGGTGGTGTCAACGTTATTTTATCCCCAGCAACCACCATTGCTCTGTGTCGTTCCCGCATGTTAGCCGCCGATGGTCGGTGCAAAACCTTTGATGCTGAGGCTAACGGCATGGTGCGTTCTGAAGGGTGCGGCATAGTTGTCTTAAAGCGTCTCTCTGATGCCGTGACTGCTCGGGATAATATTTTAGGGGTGATTTTAGGCTCAGCCACCAATCAAGATGGCCCTAGCAGTGGCTTTACCGTTCCTAACGGGGCAGCGCAACAAAATTTAATTCGTCAAGCCTTGACATCGGCGCAGGTTCAGCCGTCAGATGTGCAGTATATTGAAGCTCATGGTACAGGTACATCTTTAGGGGATCCAATTGAGGTGAATGCCCTAGGCGGGGTTTTTGCTCAGGGGCGATCGCCTGATACACCCTTACTCTTGGGTTCAGTCAAAACCAATATTGGTCATGCGGAAGCCGCAGCTGGAATTGCAGGGTTAATTAAGGTGGTATTGGCATTGCAACATCAAAAAATTCCACCCCATTTAAATCTCAATCAGCCCAATCCTCACATTAATTGGGCACAGATGCCAATTCAAGTAACTACCACAGCTACAGCTTGGCCTGAAGACAAACCACGGCAAATTGCCGGAGTTAGCTCCTTTGGTGCCAGTGGTACCAATGCCCATGTAATCCTCGCCAACCCACCAGCAGCAGTGGAGCGATCGCCCCAGGTGGTGCCCAGTCCATCACTACATTTGTTGACAATATCAGCAAAAACCGCCCCTGCTTTGCAACAATTAGCCCAAAAATACCTCCAGCATTTAGATACTCATCCTCAGCAACCACTAGCAGATATTTGCTATAGCGCCAACACAGGAAGAGCCCATCTGGAACATCGTTTAGGGTTAGTAGCAGCAAACACCCAACAACTGCGCCAGCAATTAACCACTTTCCTCTCTCATCCAGAAAGCGACTCGTTTTACCACCATATTTATACTGAGAGCAAGCCACCTAAAATAGTATTTCTATTTACTGGACAAGGTTCTCAATTTGTGGGTATGGGTGAGGAACTTTACCAAACCCAACCCACATTCCGCAGAGCTATTGACCATTGTGCCGAATTACTTACACCGTACTTGGATGTGAGTTTACTAGATATTCTTTATACTTTGCCTACAGCCATTGATCAAACTGGTTATGCCCAACCGGCAATTTTTGCCCTAGAATATGCCCTCTACCAATTATGGCGCTCTTGGGGTATTCAACCAAGTGTTGTTATGGGTCATAGCATTGGGGAATATGTTGCGGCTTGTGTGGCGGGTGTATTTAGCTTGGAGGATGGGATTAAATTAATTGCCACCAGGGGACGATTGATGCAGGGCATCAAGAGCCACGGGAAAATGGTGGCAGTGTGGGCAAATGCGGTGACAATCCAAAGTGTCATTTCCCCTTACCCTGACTCAGTCAGCATTGCAGCCATTAATGGCCCAGAAAATCTAGTCATCTCTGGTGATGGAGAAGCAATTGACACCATTGTGGCAGAATTGCAGTGTCAAGAGATAAAAACTAAGCCCTTAGAAGTTTCTCAAGCCTTCCATTCACCCTTAATGCAACCGATTCTGGCTGAGTTTCGCCAAGTTGCACAAACAATTAGTTATTCTTCTCCCCAGTTACCATTGATTTCCAATGTTAGTGGTACCTGGGTAGAAACAGAAATTGCCACCCCTGAATATTGGGTAAATCATATTCAAAAACCAGTGCAATTTGCTCGCAGTTTAGCCACAATCAAGCAAGCTAATTATCAATACTTTCTAGAAATTGGTGCTAAACCCATCTTAATTGGTATGGGGCAGTTGGCAGAAAGTGATAATTCAAATGGTGAGTCTGGTGAATGGTTAGCTAGTCTCAACCCACGCCAATCAGATTGGCAGCAAATTCTCCATAGTTTAGGGAAATTATATGTCAAAGGAAAGGATATTGATTGGTTAGGTTTCTATGGAGATTATCCCCGATCTCGTGTACCCTTACCTACCTATCCTTGGCAACAGCAAAGGTATTGGATAGAAGGGAATTATGATGTCCCATCTCCAGGTTTATTACCTGCAACCCATGACCATCATCCCCTATTAGGTAATCGGCTGCATTCACCTTTAAAAGACATTTTATTTACCTCCCAAGTCAGTCAAAATTCCCCTCCATTTTTAGCCGATCATCGCCTTTATGAAACCACCGTATTCCCAGCTACGGCTTACATAGAAATGGCATTGGCAGCAGGAAAAGAGGTTTTACCACCAGGGAATTTAACCATTACAGATTTTTCTATTCAACAAGCATTAATTTTGCCAGAAGCTGAGGCGAAAACCCTACAATTAATTTTATCCCCTAGGGATTCTCAGAACTATTCCTTGCAAATTTTTAGCGAAAATGGAGAGCATGATTGGCAGCTCCACGTTTCTGGAAAAATAGGAGTTGCGGCAACAAAAAAACAGCAGCAAAAGACTAATCTGCACAATTGGTTTACAGCAGAAACAACAGAAATTTTACCAGAAGATTTTTATCAGACTTGTCGTCAGCAGGGCATTGATTTAGGTGCAAGTTTTCACAGTTTGCAAAGACTAGGAAGATATCAAGGTACAGTCATCGGGCAAATTGAGTTATCACCAACTTTAATAGTAGAAGCTGAGAATTACACCATACATCCGATTCTATTAGATGCCTGTTTGCAAACATTAGGTGTGGCTTTTGAGGACTTAGATCCGCAGCAAATTTATTTACAAGTTGGGTTTGAGCAACTACAAATTTATGGAAATATCGGCTTTCGTCTTTGGAGCCAATTACAAGTTCGTCCAGTAATTGATGTGAATCAACCCATGCGGATTGTTGACGTTGATTTATTCAATGCAGATGGTGACTTGGTGGTGCAAATATTAGGTTTGCAGTTAATGCGAACCAACCGCCAAGGGTTATTAAATAATAATCAACAACAGTGGCAAAATTGGCTCTATCAACTGGATTGGCAACCCCAACTCCGTTTTAGTCATCAATACTCCCCTCCTGATTATCTGCTTGCGCCCCTAGAAATTTATCAGCAACTAAAACCCCAATTTCCCCAACTCAGCCAACAAGAAAATCTGCCAGAATACCAAGCTGCACTGATACACCTGGAAGAGTTAGCCATTGACTATTTATTAGCAGCTTTTGCCCAAATGGGGTGGACTTGGCAAGTCGGACAACAATTTTCCCTAGCAGAAATTGCCCAAAAGTTAGGCATTGTTAATCAACATTCCCGCCTACTCAATCGTTTATTAGAAATGTTGCAGGAAGTGGGTATTTTGCAACATATTGATCCTGTTTGGCAGGTGCTTTCTTTACCAGAAAACAAATCCCCCCAATCTCGTCAGCAACAATTATTAACACAACACCCAGTTGCAGAAGCGGAATTAACAATTTTGGCTCGTTGTGGTGCTAACTTAGCCTCAGTATTGCGAGGAGAATGTGACCCCTTACAATTATTATTTCCCCAAGGTGACTTAACAACAGCCAGTAATATGTACCAGCGATCGCCAGGTTCCATGCTGATGAATACCTTGGCACAAAAGGCGATGGCTACAGCCCTGGAAAAATTCCCTCCATCTCGTGGCTTGCGGGTGTTAGAAGTGGGTGCTGGTACTGGAGGGACAACGGCTGGTATCTTACCCTTATTAAATCCCCAGCAAACTGAATATGTATTTACCGATCTTGGTGCTGTGTTTACCACCCAAGCCGCCCAAAAATTTAGTGACTTTGACTTTGTCAAATATCAAGTCTTAGACATTGAAGTTAACCCCGACTCCCAAGGCTTTAACCACCACCAATATGACATCATTTTGGCGGCGAACGTCCTCCACGCCACAGCCGATTTAAAGCAAACTTTAGAAAATATTCGCCATTTATTGGCTCCTGGTGGCATTTTAATCCTGATTGAAGGCAGTAGCCCCATGGGCTGGATCGATTTAACTTTCGGCTTAACCGAAGGATGGTGGAGATTTACCGATGTTGATGTGCGCCCCCACTACCCCTTGGTGAATGGCCAACAATGGATTAACTTATTAGCCACCACAGGATTTCCTCAAGCTATTAACCTCGTTTCTGAGTTAGGTAATCCCCAACTAGCCGCCCAATCAGCTGTAATTGTCGCTCAAGCGGATCAAGTGATTACCAAAAAACCAACTTTTGCCGAGCATTGGTTGATTTTTGCTGATAGCACAGGACTGGCGCAGCAATTGGTTCCTCAATTAGAAGCTCAAGGGAAAACCCCAATCCTGGTGATGACAGGGACAGAATATGAGCAGGTGGAGACAAGAAAATTTACAATCAATGCCGCCAATCCCGAAGAATGCGATCGCCTAATCACCACCATCAAGGCTGAGTACACCACTATTACCGGGATTATCCATTGCTGGAGTCTCGATACTCCCTATCTCCCAAATATTAGCAGTAATGACCTAGAAGCCTCCCTGGAACTCAGTTGTGGTAGTACCTTGCACTTACTGCAATCCCTGATTCAGGCAAATTTCCCCCAACCTCCAGCCCTATGGTTAATTACTCGCGCCAGTCAATCGATTGCTGACAACTCCCCAGCCTTGGCTCAATCACCATTGTGGGGTTTGGGTAAAACTATAGCAATGGAACACCCAGAATTTCGCTGTCGCTTAATCGATTTAGATCCCTTAAGTCATGGGGATGAAGTTTCTCAGTTATTAGCAGAAATTTTCTCACCCCAAACTAACAGCCCAGAGCATGTAGCCTTTCGTCAAGGACAAGCTTATACCCTACGTTTCCGACGCAGTGAATTGCGCCAATTCTCCCCAATCAAATATTCCCCAGATGCAACTTACCTGATTACAGGGGGTTTGGGTGGAATTGGTTTAGTCATGGCTGAGTGGATGGTGGCGCAAGGAGCGAGAAATTTGGTACTTGTCTCTCGCAGCAGTCCCGATGCAGCTACCCAAACTACCTTGAAGCAAATGGAAAAAAATGGGGCAAAAATCCTGGTAGAACCAGTTGATGTCTCAGTTTTTGCCCAAATAGAAGCCTTGTTGACAAAAATACAGCAATCAATGCCTCCCTTAAAAGGCATTATTCATGCTGCGGGGATCTTTGAAGATCGGTTACTAAGGGAGCATCAATGGGAACTGTTCCGCCGAGTGTTTGCAGCTAAAGTCACCGGAACTTGGCATTTGCATACCCTAACTCAAGGGATGAATCTGGACTTCTTTGCCTTGATTTCCTCTGGTTCATCCATACTCGGGGCTTTAGGTTTGGGTAACTATGTAGCAGCCAATGCCTTTTTAGATGCGATCGCTCATTATCGTCAACACCAAGGTTTACCGGGATTAAGTATCAATTGGGGTGCTTGGAATAAATTAGGAATGGCGGCGGCTGTTGGTGAAGGACGGGAAGCGCAGTGGGAAATCGGGGGAATGAATCTCATGGATTCTCAGCCAGCACTGCAAGCTTTAGGTTACTTGCTCCAGCAAGAACAGCCCCAAGTCGGCGTGATTTCCATTGATTGGCAGAAATTTTTGGCACAACTTCCTCAAGGGGTTGATCGGCAATTATTTGCGGAATTTATGGATCCCGCCAACACATCATTATCCCCAACCTCCCAAACCAAATTTCAACAACAATTAGAAACAGCCCCCGCCAGCGATCGGCGCAAACTTTTAACAGCCCACGTCCAAACCCAAGTTGCTCACCTCATGGGCTTAAAATCTGCTGAACTAAATCCCCAGCAGGCATTTTTTGATCTGGGTATGGACTCTTTAATGTCTGTGGAATTACGCAACAGATTACAAAATAGTTTGGGATGTAATTTGCCCTCAACATTAACATTTCAATATCCCACAATTGCCGCCTTGATAGATTATTTAGCTGATCAAGTTTTTCAGCTGGCTGCAACAACAATTAAAGTTACTCAACCAACTCCATCGTCAATTCCTCCTTGTTTAATTCCCCTACAATCTGCTGGGACACAGCCCCCATTTTTCTGTGCTCATCCCCTAGCTGGTGTAGTCTTTCCCTATTATGAATTATCCTGTCTTTTGGGTGAGGAACGACCATTTTATGGCATCCAGTCAATTGGTTTAGCAGCCAATGAGAATCCATCAACCAGCATCGAAGGCATGGCAGAGCATTACGTTCAAGCATTGCGCCTTGTCCAACCCCAAGGCCCTTATTATTTAGGGGGCTGGTCTTTTGGGGCAACTGTGGCTTTTGAAATGGCACAACAGCTACAACAAGCAGGTGAATCAGTCGCCCTCTTGGTGTTAATTGACCAACCATCACCCGATGTGACCCAAAACTCTAAATTTGAAATGTTTACAGTGTTTTGGCGTTCTATTGTTCCCCATATTTGGCCTTATGTCTACGACTATTTTTATCTGTTAAATAATCCCAATCAACAGCACAATCCAGATAGAAATAGTCTGCAATCTAGTTCTTGGAGTAACTTTTTCAATCCCTCAAATATTGCCAGGGCTACAGGACGAATGGTCAAACTCATGAAATTGCGTCAACCTGCTGTCAAGCGTTTACTACGAATTGTTGAAATCAACAATAATGCCCTCTTAAAGTACAAACCTTCTGTGTACTCTGGTCGGATTACTTTATTACGGACTGGAGATTTGTTACCAGAAAATGAATTACAAAAAACTTGGGGATGGGAAAAATTAACTTCGGAAAAAGTTGAAGTATATGAAATTCCCGGAAATCATATGAATGTACTCAGACAACCCCATGTTGTCACCCTAGCAGATATTTTAAAAAATGTTTTAAACCGTGGCATTAATTGAATCAGGCAGGGAGCAGGGGGCAGGGGGCAGAAGGTATGGGGTCAATCTAAAATCCAAAATCTAAACTTCGACAGGCTCAGTTACCAATCTAAAATCCAAAATCCAAAATCCAAAATTATTATGGCTAGCAAAAGATTTTATATCGGCTTATCTGCATCATTACATGATCCAGCGATCGCTATTGTTAATCCTCAAGGAGAAGTAGTGTTTGCGGAAGCTACAGAACGATATTTACAAAATAAACGGGCGTTTAATGCTCCTCCTGATAATTTAATTCGCACCCCTGATTTAATCAAGTCATATTGTGACCGAGATGCGGAATTAATTTTAGCAATTAGCTGGAGTCAGCCCATTGTTTTGCTGACCAAAGTTATGTCAGAAGTCTCTCGTTTTTTGAGCAATTTTGATAACATCAACGACTTTTTTAGAAAATTGAATTGGCCTTGGCCAGCATTTCAGAGTGTGATTGCCGGACAAGCGAGTAATATGACTTTAGCTGGTAATAGTATTTTGGGGAATCCCGAACTCAAAAATAAAACCCATGTGAGATATTATGAGCATCACTTAGCCCATGCAGCCCTAGCTTGTTATTCTAGCCCTTTTAATGAAGCTGTTTGTGCCATTGTTGATGCCTATGGTGGTTGGGGTTCCTATGATTTATTTCAATACAAAGATGGGAAAATCCACAACTTTAAAAATCCTTTTTTAGAAGGTTTTGGCAATGGTAGCATGGGTCATTTTTATGCCCTTGTTTGTGGCTTGTGTGGTTTTGATGTGGTCAAAGGAGAAGAATGGAAAGTCATGGGGCTGGCTCCTTATGGTGAATACGATCAAAATTTATATCAGTTGTTGCGACCATTAATTAAAGTCAAGGGTATTGA
>NZ_FYBH01000340.1 GCF_900185595.1 Calothrix rhizosoleniae SC01 | reverse complement strand
GTGCCGACTTACTTAGAATAGAGTAAATTAGTTATATGCAATGCAAACTAGGCGCAAAAAAAGTAATGATACCTTCTGCACTCCGCATAATTATTGAGCAATTTCCCAGAACACGGGGGTAGTGTCTGACCACCTGTTGACATAAGGTTGACTTAAAGTACAACTATCACCTTGGAGATGAAAACATGTACCTGGGTTAGAATGATTGTAAGTAGGATATTAAAACTAAGCGATCGCAGCCACCTAAACAATGGCACTGAAGCACCATGTTACCAATAAATTATAAATACTGGGTCAACTTAGATAGTTAATAATAATTAGTTTACAACTAAATAGTATTCCTATTTTAATCTGTTTTCAGAATTGTGGCACTAGGATAAGTAAGTATAAAATAAACAATTATTGTCAGTAAATTTACTACAAAACTCCGGTATGGCAGAAGAATCCACAAACCCTTTAGATAAAAAACAGACATCTACTGCCAAGCAATTATCAAAAAGATTAACTAAATCAACCAAATTTGCAGCTACAGTTTTGTCTCAACCATCCAAGCGAATGGGATTTATTTCCCATTTGTTAGCTGCAATGGGAGTAGGAGTAGGGGCGCTGTTAGTTACATCTAACATCGGTTTGGTTAAACTCCTGGATAGTCAAGTACAAACCTTATTTTACTTACTACGTGGTTCTGTCCTACCACCCCAAAACATCGTCATTTTAGCAATTGACGAGGACTCACTATCTAGGTCAGAGCAGTACTATCAGAGCAATCCCCAAAAGTTTGCCCACTTAGAAACAATCAAAAAATGGCCATATAAGCGGGAGGCTTATGCTCAGGTAATTGAGAAATTAATGAAAGCAGGGGCTCGTTCTGTGGCTTTGAATATAGTTCTGGGCACTGAAAGTAGTTATGGCGCTGATGATGATCGCAAATTACAAGCCATATTACAGCGTTATGGCAATAAAATTACTCTAGCCGCTATTTACCAAGATTTTCAGATCAATCAAGGTAGTACAATACAATTAACGTTACCCCATAAAAAATTTCGCACAGCTGGTATATCCATAGGCTCAGCAAATTTTCCTTTGTCAGCAGATGGAAAAATTCACAAGTTGGCGGGAGAATTTACCAAATTATTAGAAAAGAATAAACAACTTAATTCCATAGATAAAATACCATCTTTTGAGCAGGCCGTATTAGAGGCATCTGGAGTCAATTATTCTCCTCCTCAAGGTGATCGGATTTATTTTTATGGGGGTAATAGGACATTTAAGCGCATATCTTTTGCTGAGGTATTAGATCCAGAAAACTGGAACAACTATCTCCAACAAGGTAAATATTTCCAAGACAAAATTGTATTGATTGGACCCACAGCAAAATCACTGAATGATTATCATGCAGTTGCTGTAGCTGACAATTGGTTTCAACCAGGAAAAATGTCAGGAGTGGAAATCCATGCCAATGCTATTAGTACTTTAATGTCAGGTAAAACTGGGAGTGAAGGTCTGAAATATATACCTCTACGGGGTTTATTTGTGTTGGTCTTATTAGGCGGATCTGTATTTTTTATTAGTAGGAATAAACAAGGTATTAATCGATTTTTTGTCAGTATTGGGCTAGGTATAGTTTGGGGGGTTATTAACTACGGATTATTTATTTATGGTCAATTAATTTTACCCGTTGCCGTACCAATAGTTGCCATATGTAGCATCGGGATTATATATTTAGGTGCAGAAATAGCTAGGGAAATCTTCAGAAAACATCAATTAATAGATATTCTCAAGAAACATTCTTCCAGCCGTTTAGCCCAGGAAATTATTAGCCAGCAAGATGACCTCAAAGACCTGTTACAGCAAAGGGAACTAGAAATCTATGGCAAAATCCTGGCAGGACGTTACAAAATTATAAAAGTTCTGGGTGCGGGTGGTTTTAGTGAAACTTACATAGCAGAAGACACCAAATTACCTGAAAATCCTTTATGTGTTGTCAAGCAACTAAAGCCAGTCAATACAAAATCAGAGCAATTAGAAGTTGCCCGACGATTATTCAAAGCAGAAGCTCAAACACTACAAAAATTAGGGATACATGATCAAATACCCCAGCTTTTTGCCTATTTTGAAGAAGATGAAGAATTTTATCTCATCCAAGAGTATGTAGCTGGTCATGCTTTGAATAAAGAATTAACACCAGGTAAATGCCTCTCAGAGATAGTAGTTATTAGGATTTTGCAAGACCTATTACAAACATTAACCTTTGTCCATGAAAATGGTGTTATTCACCGGGATATTAAACCTAATAATATTATCCGTAGACAATTGGATGGAAAGCTAGTATTGATTGATTTTGGTGCAGTTAAGGAAGTATCTACCCAATTACTAAATATTACTGAGCAAAGTGCTTTTACTATTGGCATTGGCACTAAAGGTTATGCACCCAGCGAACAGTGTTTTGGTCGTCCTCAATATGCTAGTGATATATATGCAGTGGGAATGATTGGTATTAAAGCATTAACAGGTATAGCACCCCACGGATTATTGAGGGACACTGACGGAAATTTAGTATGGATGCATAAGGCACAAGTTACTCCTACTTTAGCTGCTATTCTCAATAAAATGGTTTTGGATGATGTTAAACAGCGATATCAATCAACTTCAGAGGTTTTAGCAGCACTTGATGAACTAGGAATTCCGGAAGATGGGCAGTGTTTGACAACAGATAAGTTCTCAATCGATTCCTTATCTGAGGAACGTGATTCAGATACTTCTACAACTCCCTGGATTGGAGAGTTAGAAGATGGCGTAGACTCAGCCCATTCTACTTCTATTTTTACTCCAGAAGATGGGAAATTCAACCAGAAAAGTAATTAGATAATTGCCGAGGCACTGCCGAGGCACTAGGGACTTTTTTTCATCGGCTTTTAGTCGTGGGAGGGCTAGTAACTGTTATCTAATTTCTACCCATAAATTGTGAAAACTGTAATTTTAAAATTGATCGGGATTTAAACGCCGCAATTAATTTATCATCGGCTGTCAGTTAGACAGTTTCAGCTTGTGGATGGGAAGTAGCCGACTACCCCAGTTGAAGCAAGAAGTAAACACAAAATGATATATGCCTAGATTTGTCTAGTTATAGGTAATTTTGGGTAAATTTTATGTAACGGTCAATAAATTTACGTACTTGCTGGAGGTTGATTATCTGGCTGTTGATTGTCTGGCTGTTGATTGTCTGGCTGTTGATTGTCTGGCTGTTGATTATCTTGCTGTTGATTATCTTGCTGTTGATTGTCTGGTTGTTGATTATCTGGCTGTTGATTATCTGGCTGTTGATTATCTGGCTGTTGATTATCTGGTTGTTGATTGTCTGGCTGTTGATTATCTGGCTGTTGATTATCTGGCTGTTGATTATCTGGTTGTTGATTGTCTGGTTGTGTTGATTGATTTGTTGGCAATGAATTAGACTCAACACCATTGTTTAAAGAGTCAGATGCAGCCTCACTTGCTTCCAACAAATCTCTTACTCGATCATTATTAGTTGTTGTGGTAATAATGGAAGAATCTTCATCAGACTCATCATCATTATTATCCTTCTGGGAATCAGATATCTTTTCGTCTGTCTTTTCGTCAGTTAATGCGACAAAAGGTGGGTTCTCTATTACCCCCTGACCTTCAACTACTGGTTGTGCTTTAATTGCTGCGACAGTTTCTTCTCGTACACTAGCAAGTGCAGGATCTGGAACAACTACACTATTTGGCTTGTCTAACTCCAAGTCCTTAACCAAATCACTAGTACGATAAAAAGTTCTTAAATCAAAATCATATAAACCTCTAAAAAACCCATTTCGCAGTACCGTCATTTGCCCTGCTTTCAGAACTTGTTTTTTAGAGGCATCTTTGTTGAAAACTTCAATCCCACTATTTGTCAAAGCACCTACAAGGGTTATTTTTGTATTTTTGTCGTAGCGAACAAACAATGCTGAACCTTGAATAGCAGCTGTGGCATTGGGAGTTATAATATTCGTTTGACCTCTTCCTGGTGGAATTAAGAGTAATATAGTCCCATTGTTAAGCCTAAAATTACGTGTCTTGGGGAGAAAATTAAATACAGCTCTTTCTCCTACCCTTGCCAAGGAACCATCATTAAAGAGTAATTCTGCTAGTGAAGATCTACCTGTGGACAATCCATCCCCAGGAGTCATCGCATCAGCTCTACGTGCCTTACGTTTTGGCTTTTTCTTGGGCATCAATTGTACAAAATTATAAATATCTTGAATAACAGCCCGAAATAAGGGTGTGTTCGCATTAGCTCTACTAGCCACGGGCAATGCCATCACGCCCCACAAAGCAGTTATTAACAATGGCAACAATTTATAAAACATAATCTGGTGACCTGATAAAATTTGTAAATTTTCGTATCAAAGCCAGATGCACCAATGATCCTAATTTTCTTTAATCTCCCCTGATAAGAGCATATTTATTGAAAGTCTTGTAAGTTAATTATTTACACTTACCATCAGAATAATAAAATGTTCAATCCTTAATAATTAATAAAATATCTAGATTTAGAGATGTGTTTATGTGAGCTTTAGGAGATTTTTGTCTTATCAGTAGTAATTCCAGTGATTGTCATTGTATTCATGGCATAAATATAGGTGTTTTCCTAGCTGAGGATAGCAAATATTTTTACTTAATCCTAATTAAACTTTATCAAAACTTAAACTTAAGGTAATATATCATACCTCTAGAATATATTATGAATATTTTGTTTAACTTTGGTCAGAGTATTTTCAGGGGCTAACTGGATAAAACGAGCGGCAAGCTCTATCGTATTTTAGTAAAATTATCCAATAAAATGTAAAGTGGCTCAAATAACTCAAAAACTGAAGATTAAAATAGGTAATGCCCAAATTAACTCATGGAAGGATGTTTATAGCATATTCTTGAGTTTTCAATCTTCCCAAAGCTGGTCTTCCAAGTCGGGATGTGACCAAATAATTCCTACGGGAAGACACAACTGGAAATACTATATAATCTCAATTGTATTAACCACATCTACTGCTATCTTTTATAGTATTGTTGGTCATACTCCATCATTCGCTAATGCAAATAGGATATGCAATCTTAACGGTAAAATTAGCGATCGCTTATGTTCTCCATCCGATCTACAATTGACCCGCACTCAAGTGAGACGCAACGATATATTAACGAACACTATATTTAATAATTTCTATGGGAAAAATCATACTTTTGATAGATATACAAATAGAGTAGATTTTGGCGAAAAAGCTGATTCATTTACTTCTCTATCTTTCTCCTATTTTCAACGTGCTAATTTTATCTCCTGTAAAAATGGTGAAATCATTCATGTAAATATTTGTCCATCCTTACCCTTGAATATTTCCCAGGTAGATACCCAATTTATTTCCCAATCTAATTCTCAACAGCTAGACTCTCCCCCTCTAGAAGGAAAACCTAATCTACCAACATCTTCTTCCACAGAAGTAGCACCATTAACTGAGCCTCAAAGCGCTGAGCAAGAGAAAATAGAGAGGCTGAGGAGAAGTCTAAGAAAGAAAAAACAAAATACTCAGCCAGCTAGCCAAGGAGAATTAGGTAACTTGAGGGTGAGAAAAGTTGATCCACCACCTTTAGAAAAGCCAACCCCTCCTTCTCCAGAACAACCAGTAGCTAAAAAGCGTCAACCGCTTCCCAATGGTTATTTAATCACTAATCTTGGTTATTTTGTCACCAACAATGTCTTTTCTTCAGAAGTTGATCCCATAGAGGATAGTTTATTTTATGCCGGATTGACCTTAGCTTCTGCTCCTTTAAAAATTGGCAAGAAAACCTCTGTAAATGGATCTATTAATGGGTATGTAGTTCGGTACGTCGATCAATCAGATTTTGACTATAATCAGATTAGATTTAATCTCAATCTTTACCACCAACTGGCATCTCAAATGTATGCAGGAATCGGTTGGACTCATCAAAATTTATTTTATGCCAGAAATAGTAATTCCTTTGCTGCTGGCGATCGCTTTTTGAGTGAGAATTCTCTACGTTTATCCTTATCAAGACGTGATGCAATTACTCCCAAATTAATCTTTGATAGCCTTTACGAATTCCGTTACAGTTTTGCCAATCCTGATAGCCGGAATCGAGTCATCAATTCCCTATGGCTTTCTTTAAACTACCGTTGGCAAAAACCTTTACGAGTGGGGTTAAATTACCAATTTAATTTTTCTGACTTTACCATGCGCGATCGTGAAGATAGTTACCATAGGCTATATGGTAACTTAAATTACGCCATTTCCAAGTCCAGTAAACTTAGCTTGCAAGGTGGTTTTGCTGTAGGTGGTTCCACGGACGATAACATTGACTTTGATGGTTGGTTTTTTAGCCTCAATTACAACTTAGAATTAGGTAGATTTTGAAATCAACCACAGGTATGGCAAAATTTTTATTTCATATTATTAATAAAGGTATGGCATATATTTTTTATATATTTTATTGATTCTTTTTTGATATTCAGGATTCAGGCGGAAGGCTGTTTGGAAAGCCTCTTCAGCAGCTTTATTTTTACCTTGCCTCTGCAGAACATCTCCTAAGCCATAATAGGCTGCGGCATAATTGGGATCGATGTCAATTGCGGCTCGATAGGATGCTTCTGCTTCTTGATATTGAAATCGTCTACCAAGTACAACACCTAAACCATTATGTGGTCTGGCATCATTGGGATTAATCAGAATTGCTTTGCGATAAGATTTTTCAGCCTTTCTGTATCTACGTTGTTTATAAAGTACAATACCTAAGTTGTAATGCCCTAGAAATGAATTAGGCTGAATATTAATAGCATTTTCATAGGCAGTTTTTGCTTGTCCTAAATTACCTTGTGTTTGCAAAATTACCCCTAAATTAATATAAACACCAGCAAACTTAGGATTTAATTTGATAGCTCGGCGGTAGTTTTTTGCTGCTCCTTGCCAGTCTTTTTGACTATGAAGATAGGAACCTTGCAGATAGTAGTAAATTGAAAATATGGGACGGCTAACCTGTGGTGTGAGAAATAAAATCATCATTACTGAAGTCACCAACCCTGCAACTATAGCTTTATGCCATTGTGCTAATTTCAACAACAGAGGAGCAGTGGGTAAATTAGGATTGACATTAAGTACTTGCAAGTATTTTGCAACTGCTTTGCTCGGTTTGTTTTGGGCATAAAGAGCCAATCCCAAATTTAAATGAGCTAGTATCAAATTTGGATCTAGGCGAATTGCTTGTCTATATTTAACCGCAGCATATTTCCAACGCAATTTTTTGTAAAAAATTACGCCCAGGTTATGGTGGGTAAGGGCGAGTTCTGAATCTATACTTAGAGCTTTTTTATAGGTAGCGATCGCTTTTTGGCGTTGATTGAGTGCGAAAAAATTATTTGCCAGGTTGTTGTATGCTATTGCATAGTTAGGATCGAGTCTCAGAGCTTCGTGGTAATTCTCAGCAGCTGCACGATACTGACGCTTGACATTGAGGACATATCCTAACTTATTATAAGCTAGGGCATTATCTGGTTCTAATTGAATTGCCTGTTCATAAGCGGCTTTGGCTGCCTCTGGGTTCCCTTGTTTGAAGAAAACACTGCCAAAATAGAGATAACTATCAGCATCTTCTGGATATTGTTCAATTTTCTTCCCAGCTTGCAGAATTTCCGCCGCTAATTCTTCGGGAGTATACAAATCTAACTGCCATTTTGTATGAGTATCAGACAGCTTTGGCTCAATTTCCATCGCTGTTGTCAATTCAACCCTTGCTTCTTGGCGATTACCTTGTTGTGTCAGAGCGGCGGCTAAACCTGTATGAGCTATAGCATAGTCGGGGTTCAGTCTTATTGCTTGGCGATAGTAGGAAATAGCTCTTTCGATTGCTCCTTGCTCGCTTACCACTAGTCCTAACAAATAGTAGGCTTCCACTAACTTAGAGTCTATATCAATAGCCTTTTGATATTGAGCGATCGCATCTTTAAATTTACCTTGATCATAGAAGAGAACTCCTAACTGTACATAAGCATTTGCGTCCTCAGGTTGGTCTGCAATCCTGCGTTTCCATTCTCCTACTGCACCCCGAAGTTCCTGTGGCTCATAGTTAATAACCATAGAAATAAACCATAATTTTGACTAAGAATTAGCAATTAGAACTAGTACAAAAGTGAGTCAAAAAGTTTACAGCGTGAGCTTTGTAACAATTTGCAATGGTTGCTCTATTTACACCGAAATGTACTATTTGTCTTGCCATCAATTCCTAGGCTTAGAATGCCCAAAATTTCTCCTCATATAGCGCTCGTGCAATTAATTCCGTAGGGTGGCATTGCCCACCTTACCTATATTGATACCATTTTGAACAATTGAGACAGATGGTTAGGGGCACGGCACCAGTAAGATACTTCTATATATTGCAAACATTATTTGAATTGGTATGAGAAGGTGCAAAATGTAAAAAAGTGGGATATTCCCACCGTTTCCTTCTATAGTGGTGATTGCTTAACTAATGGGTGCGATCGCTTGTTATACAACCGTAATTATGACTATATATAAAGATAATTCAATTACAAGTAATCAAATTTTGCTCCAACCAGGTACTTTATGGCATCAGATTGAGGAGCGAACCGAACACGCTTTAAAATGTGGTGCATTATTGTCCATTCCCACGGAATTTGAATTTGTAGAGCAGGATGGGGTACGTTTCCTAGTCAGGACTCTTTCTAACCTGGTTCGCAAAGATAAAGCAAAACAGCAACAGGAGAAGCAAAAAACATCTACTGGGAAAGAGTTTAACCCCTTTCTTCCCTATGAGGAAGATTTATTTGTTGCTGATATTTCTCCCACCCACGTCTGTATTTTAAATAAATATAATGTTGTAGACCACCATTTATTAATTATTACCCGTGAGTTTGCAGAGCAAGAATCCTTACTGAGTTTGGCAGATTTTCAAGCAATGGAGGCTTGTTTAACAGAGTTTGATGGTTTAGTATTCTATAACTCTGGGAAAATTGCCGGTGCAAGTCAGCGACACAAACACTTACAGATGATTCCCTTACCTTTGACACCCGATGGGACTCACATACCCATTGCTCCTTTGTTGAAGAATGCTAAATGTAATAGCTCTATTGTCAATATTCCACAATTACCTTTTTTACACGCTTTTGCTACCTTAAATTCCACTTGTGCTGAAACAATATTAGAAATTTACCACCAGCTATTAGCAGCAGTTGATTTGCAGGTAGATAAACAGCAAATATCAGGGGCTTATAATCTTTTAGTTACAAGAGAATGGATTTTGATTGTACCGCGATCGCAGGAAGGTGTGGAATCAATTTCAGTCAATTCCCTTGGTTTTGCAGGTACTATGTTAGTACGCAATTCCCAACAGATGAAGATTTTAAAGAAGATTGGCCCTATGAATATTTTGCATCAAGTTGGAAAAAGTAAATGATTCAATATTTGACTTGAGAGTTTTCCAAATAAAAAACATAAATACCCTCCATGTTGAAACCTGGAGTATAATATTTGATTTATGAAAAAAATATGAGTATTTGGAAGTATTGAATAAAGATACATCCACTCTTAATTGATTACAAATACTATATATATATAAAGTTATATTCACAAAAAAATATCTATAAAAAACATCTGGCTAAGGGAGGAAACTTGATAAATATCGAAATCACAATACTAAAAATTTGCCATGAGATATATTTCTAATTCTTATGCCTTTATATTTGTCATTGATAATCTCTAAAAAATGATTTATGCTCCCCAAGGGAGCATCTAAAAATAGTTATAAATGTGTTTCTAGACAAGCCATATTGGTTTTCTGTCACCGGTAATTACATTTGTGCTAGGACATAGATGCTCTCATTTTTTGTGCCCTAAAAAAACAGAGTGAGACTTAAAACATGTCTAATCCAAATGGCGTAGCAGATTATCAAGGTTGAAAATTTTTATACTGCTGATAAGAACATCAACCTCAAACGCAATTTCTGGTGTGAGTGGCTACGACATTTCAAGAGTTTTGGGAATGCGATCACAATTCGCCAACAGAGTCGAAAAGTCAGGCGAACAAATTCCCCTTTTCCACATCTCGTGAAAAGTCAGTTAGTTTCAATCTCAAAACTCTTTACAGAGAAAGGTTTTGGGGTACTTGCCACCTCTTGAAGTTTAATAGCCTTGTCACCGTTTTGTATTAGTTGTATACTCGCAAAAATAGTTATGAAAATACTCTCGATACAACCCACAACTAATAGTAGCTTTGTTTCCCTCTAGATTTACTAATCCTAAACTTTTTAATTTGAACGCCATTTCTTGTTCTAAATAAACTGGCGCATTTACTGCGATCGCTTTTTGAAATGCATCAGCTAAATCGGAATCCTGCTTCAGATACCACAAATGTTGGTGTAAGTGGTTGCTAAAAATTCCAGTATCTGATTTGGCGTTGTTAATTATTTTTTCTAATGGAATTTGACTATGAAGGCTATGATAAAGAGCTAATCGCACTAAATAAGGAAATCCCCCCGTTATTTCCGTTAATTCTTTAAGCTCATAAGATGTAAGATAAATCCCATGAAGTTCTGCCAAATGATTTACTTGTAATCTTGTGAAAGGAGGTAAATCGATTGTTAATCCTATATTGAAGGGAGAACAATTTGTTGACAAAGAAATATAAGAATCAGTAGAGTTCACAATTACCAATCGTAAATTTTGCCAAATATAAATATTCTTAGCTTCTTCATTCCATCTACGTAATAATGCGTGAATATCACTACCAAGATTGGGGAATGTAAACAACTTATCGAATTCATCTAATGCCAGGATAACAGGTTCTGATATTTCTTTTAAAACATATTCTCGGAAATAAATGGTAGTGTTTATCAAAGAACCCATTTCCTCATCCCAATATTCATTTAGCTTTGACTTTAATCCTAATTGTCGAGTTACATTTGCACACAACCAACGCAAAAATTTTCTCACACAGATGAAAATTTCGCTTTCAGCAGAAGATAAGTTTAAGGAAACGATATGATAATAGACTTGTTGCGAAATAAGAAAAAGTGTTTCTATGCAAGTTTCAGCTTGCTTTCTCTTTTCAATTAATGCTTATGCTACCTCTAAATAAAAGTTCCATAATCCACAAGCAGTTAAGATTAATTTATCATCAAAATCAGATACACGATTCCTATAAATATCGCTGACAGCGTGGTACCTTTTGACACCAGCAAAGGCATTCTCACACACAACTCTTTCTTTGGCTAGTTCTCGATTTTCTTGTTTTTGCTCTGCCGTTAAATCTCCTCCCCTTGGTTTTTTGTGGGGCAAACGGATATTTACATACTGTTTTTGTACTCCCTGAAATCCTGAATCAACTAAGACGGGGATTTCATCTGGTAAGTAGGTTGG
>NZ_FYBH01000066.1 GCF_900185595.1 Calothrix rhizosoleniae SC01 | reverse complement strand
AACTTACTGAAAGTAATACCAAAAAGCTCACCGTTGTCAGTTAATGCGATATCAGTAAAAGCTTGACCATTAACCAAGGGATTGAAGATACCTGTACTTGCATCCACAGTTCCAACTTGTCCTGAGCTAGTAGAAAAAAACGTAGATGCTTCAGCACTTTTGCCAAAGCTACATATTAAAGCTGTACTAACTGCAACGAAGAGAACTTTTTTCAATGAAAACATAACAAATTACAGATGTTTAAATTACTTTTCAAAAGTAATTCTTGATCTATATAGTTGTCTATAAAAAATAATTTAATTTACGCAAACAATAAAATGAAAAGTTGTATATTAAGTTTTTATTTTTGTACATACGTCTTCATATAAGCTCTATTTCTTGATCAGTATAATCACAGTTCACTTGTTTATAGGACTTACACAACTGGAAGTCTAAAAGCCTTCTGGTGACGCATCAATCCTGCCATCAATACATTCACATTAATAAAAAGAGTACTTAAGATTTCGGGAGCCGGATGCAAGGAAATGCCGCACGTTCGATTCTAATCGCGAGGGGCGGAAGATAATACTTCCCTTCGACCCAACTTCAATTTGCCTAGGGCGGATAAAAGCGGAGCATCACTATTACCTAAACATTTTTACGGACATTATAATTAGTTATTCCTTCACCATTTAATTTTCAACAAACATATTTATGAATTAGTTAAAAATTTAAAATATCCAGGGATGCTTCTATTTCTAAATCTAAAATTCTTTGCCGAGCATTTTTATGTTCTTTAAGTTTACCTTGCTGGCGATAAATATCAGTTGATTTCTGAAAATCTTCCATAGAGCCTTGATTATCTCCGAGTTGATAACGGGAATTACCACGGCTGTAATAAGCATCCGCATCTTGGGGATGAATATTTATTACCTGGGTATAGTCTGCGATCGCACTTTCGTAGTTTCCTAAATCATAATGAATATGACCGCGATTGTAGTAAGCATGGGCATCCTGGGAATTAATCTGGATAGCTTGGGTATAATCTGCGATCGCTCCTTGATAGTCTCCTAAATCACATCTAGTATCACCACGATGTTTATAGGTATCAGCATCATGGGGATTGACTTCTATTTCCTGGAGCAAAATATCAATTTCTGGCTGATGATGTTTTCCCTGTCGATGATGGGGATTAATTCTCACTGCTTGGGTATAATCTTCAATTGCTCCCTGTTTATCGCCAATGCAAGAACGAGTATATCCACGATTGATATAAGCAGCACTATCATCGGGGTTGATTTGGATAGCTTGGGTATAATCTGCGATCGCTCCTTGATAATCTGCTAATTTGTACCGGGTTAAACCACTTTTTTTGTAAGCTTGACTATGGTGGGGATTAATTTGGATCACTTGATTGTAATCTGCGATCGCACCTTCGTAATCACCAATTTCATAGCGAGCTAAACCACGTTGATAATAAAGTTCGGTATTATTTGGTTGATGATTTAATAGTCGATTATAAATATCTATGGCTGTATCATAATTACCCTGGGCAAAAAACACTTTAGCTTGTTCCATATCTGGATAATTTATATCAGCTATTGCCCGTAATGAAGATTTCATCACATGACCATTTGATTGGGCAATATTGGATAATTTTTGATTTTTTGGTATAGCAAATTGAGATATTTGGGGAGGAGTATAATTAATTGTAGATAGCTGTAATTGTTCTAGATAATAACGCAATCCACCACCATACAGTAATTGACCAATACCAAAGGAAATTTTCCCCGTCTTTAATTTAATCATTTGGGTTGGGAGAAAACCCGCAAAAAATAAGTGATATTCTGTTTGTGCCTCATTCACTTCTTCTTGAATTAAAATACAAACCACCACCGCATTTTTGGCCACTTCATCGGAACTAACAGACCATCTTACCTTGTCAATAGTACCGTGGCGGGATTTTACTTCCACACCAATTTCAGGTTGAGAAGTCAAAGTAAAATCCATATTACCATCACCACCGTAACGTTTTTCGTAATCTATTTCGGTGATAAAATCTGCCAACCTTTCCTTAACAACTTCTTCCCCTAATTTCCCTTTAAGATTATTAATAAAAACATCGCGAACTTGATAATTACGTTTGTATTTCTCTGCCATTTGCCAGCAAAAATCTCGCAATGTTCTTAGTCTTTCTCCAGAAATAATAGTTAGCTCGCTATAATCTCCTTCCTTTTGACAATGCAGCAGACAACCAGACGATAACCTTCTAATAAAATCAGACTGTAGCGATCGCAGTAAGGTAATCCAGTCCATTTACATTTGTTGTGCATCTTGAACATGATGCTATTTTATGCACATATCTCTTACAGGTAAAGCTTTTTTAGGTTACTTAATTCAATATTTACTATTTTTGCTTCCCGGAGGGAGTTATATCAAGCTCGGGAGATTAGTTATTATTCGGATCATGGTGCAAACATCTTAAAACTCTTTCTCCCCCTGCACCCTGCACCCTGCCCCTTTGCAGTCTTAACCAGGGGTGTTTAACTTATTCCGAAATTAGATGCAATAGCCATGTATGTATAAATAACACACACAAAAGGAGATGGAATGATGAAATCTGTAACTAGTTTACGAGATATTACATATCCGTCACAATTGATTGCATGGTCGAACAACTCTCCCATTGCAGATAATTTCCACGCTCGACCAAATCTGGTTATGGTTTGGAAAAAAGAATACAAAGGAGATAAGCAATACTTAGTTGCTAAATGGGTAGTTGAAGATTAAGAAAGTTAGCTGGACGCAGGGTGCATAACTACATATACAATATACAAAATTTGTTCATTGGGAATATACCTTAATTTTACGGTCGCAATTATAACCCGGTCAAATTCCTAAATTGTGTGACTATATCAGTAATAGTTTGGGGTAAGTTAGATAATTCCCTGACTAAATCTTCGGGAGTTACGCCAAAAACCATTAAAATTACCACAATAATCAAAACAGCGATCGCTGTACTAATTACCGTCTTCAATAATTTGAATAATGCTCGGAATACTAACCAGGCGACAAGTAAAGCTGCAACTAAAATAATTAAATTCATTGGCGTGATGTTGCCTATTTATGTCTTATTTAGGAATACAAAAGTTATTTTAAGGCAG
>NZ_FYBH01000126.1 GCF_900185595.1 Calothrix rhizosoleniae SC01 | reverse complement strand
CGTTTCCCTATGACGAAAGAATTCCACGGTTGATCGCCTAGCCTAACCGTGGGAGTGTCAACTGCTATAGCAATGGACATATTGGTTAGGACAGTATTGTTCGACTCAAGAACCATCAACCACCAACCATCAACAACAAATCACAAAAAAAGAGGGAAGTTCCCCTCTTAATCTGAATCAGTTTAGAGTTTTGGAAATTATTACCAAATATTAAGAATAATTAATCTATGACTCTTCTCCATCAACAGCTACAGCAACTTCTGTGGTTTCCTCAGTAGCAGCGACAACCTCTTCTGTGGCTTCCTCAGTAGCAGCGACAACCTCTTCTGTGGCTTCCTCAGTAGCAGCGACAACCTCTTCTGTGGCTTCCTCAGTAGCAGCGACAACCTCTTCTGTGGTTTCCTCAGCAGCAGCGACAACCTCTTCTGTGGCTTCCTCAGCAGCAGATGGTACTTCTTCTAGTTCTTCTGTAGCAGATGGTACTTCTTCCGCACTTACATCAGCTTCAGGTTCAAGAGTTATTCCTTGCTGTTTAGCTAACATTTGTTCGCGGTATTTAGCAGCCATTTCTTCTGCTCTATTGTATACCACGTCACGGTTTTTAATCATGTCACCCGGTTCTGGTTCCAACTGCTTAGTAGACAGTGAAATCCGACCTCTTTCCGCATCCAAATCAATAATCATGACTTTCAATTCGTCATTGACATTGAAGACGCTATGAGGTGTATCAATGTGTTCGTGGGAAATCTCGGAAATGTGCAGTAGACCACTGACACCACCAATGTCAATAAAGGCACCATATGGTTTAATGCCACGTACTGTACCAATTACCACCTCACCCACTTCTAAGCGGTTCATCTTCCGCTCAACTAGTGCTCGACGATGTGATAAGACAAGACGGTTGCGTTCTTCGTCTACTTCCAAGAATTTCAGTGGTAGTTCTTCGCCTAATAAATCTTCTTTTGGCTTGCGAGTACTAATGTGAGAACCGGGGATAAAACCACGCAATCCTTCGATTCTGACTAATGCACCACCACGGTTAGTGGCAAATACACCAGAACGAACTGTAGCATCCTCGGCTTGCAACTGTCTCACGCGCTCCCAAGCACGCATATATTCAATCCGGCGGATGGAAAGGGTTAACTGTCCATCTTCATTTTCATCGGTAAGGATGAAAAATTCCCTGGTTTCATTAGATTGTAAAACTTCATCCGGGCTATCCACCCGGTTTATAGACATTTCTTGTATAGGTATATATGCTGCTGTTTTAGCACCGATGTCAATCAGAGCTCCACGCGGCTCTATACTGAAAACTGTACCGGGCACGATATCCCCTGGACTAAAGTGATAATCGTATTTGTCGAGTAGGGCTGCAAAATCGTCGTGAGTGAACCCAATTTCAGCAGTAGCAGTTGATGATTTCTGATTGACCATGCGAGTTGTTTCCTGGTTTTAGTCTCCGTAATTTTCGTGCCTCCTAGCGATGTATACGCAAGGGCCTCATAGGCAAGTCTACACCTACATCCTTCATCATCGTAGCGCAGCAAAGCTAATCTTAACATGCATTAAATGACAAATAAGATATTATATCGGATTTTATGGTTATATTTTATTTAAGCCATCCTTAATTTAACTTTGTACTCATTTAAGAAGGCAGGAAGAGGCAGGGGAGCAGGGAGTAGGGAGTAGGGAGCAGGGAGCAGGGGAGAAACCTCAATATATAAGGCTTGTACCATCAAGGAATTAAAACGCCACTTGTTTTATGCTGGGAAACCCTTCCACCCACCACAATGGCTCACTTATTACTTATTACTTATTACTTGTTACTTGTTACTTGCGCGTAGCGCTATAACTTGTAAATCCCAAAACGCTGATGGCTTTCCTCTGCTCCTACTTCCTTCGTTTAAAAATATAATTACCGCTGTCACTAGGTTAAGTAACAGCGGCTAATATTTCGCTATTCAAACAATTGACAGCGTTTAATTGTTGCTATTTCCCAATGCGGGGTGGTTCGCGGAATGCGATCGCAAAGAAAAGAGTTCCAATTGCTAGAGCTAAAATTAAAATGTAAGCAACGCTTTCCATATGACTATTTTTTCCCTTCTAGCCTTTTAAGAATAGTGTACCAAGTGACAAGAAAGAATGGTAACAAAGAAGGATGAAGTTACGCAGATCAAGTTAGAAATAGATATCAAATATATCTATAGATAGATGATGATAAACCTTTTTCATTCCTTAACCAGCAACTTGCAGCCTTACTCTGACCATTCCTCAAATTTGCAGAGAAAGCCTTAGGCAATTTCTTTACCAGGAGTTCTGGTGGATTTATCACCAACTTTCTGGAATAAGCCCCACTCTACTTGTTCTTCCAGATCAGCTTCTACACCGGCAAATACGTCGCGGTAGATTGTCCGAGAGCCATGCCAAATGTGACCAAAGAAGAATAACAGAGCAAATACGGCGTGTCCGAAGGTAAACCAACCTCTGGGACTAGTGCGGAATACACCGTCAGAATTCAAGGTTTCTCGATCAAATTTAAAGATTTCTCCACCTTGAGCACCACGGGCAAAACGTTTGACTATGGCAGGATCTGTAAATGTTTTACCACCTAAGTCACCACCATAGATGCTAACTGTAACACCAGTTTGCTCAAAGCTGTACTTAGATTCTGCCCGACGGAAGGGGATATCAGCACGGATAACGCCATCCTTATCAGCCAGAACTACGGGGAAGGTTTCAAAGAAGTTAGGTAGGCGACGTACGTTCAGTTCCCGACCTTCAGCATCTGTGAATACAGCGTGACCCTGCCAAGATTGGGCAATCCCATCACCATTAACCATGGCTCCGGTACGGAATAAACCACCTTTAGCGGGGCTATTACCGACATAATCATAGAAGGCGAGTTTTTCGGGAATTTTTGACCAAGCTTCTGATAAACTTTCCCCATTGCTGAGGCTAGCTTGAACTCGGCGGTCAATTTCTTGTTGGAAATATCCCTGATCCCATTGGTAACGTGTAGGACCAAACAGCTCAACGGGAGTAGCGGCGTTACCGTACCACATGGTTCCAGCAACAACAAAGGCTGCAAAGAATACTGCGGCAATACTACTGGAAAGTACGGTTTCAATATTACCCATCTTCAGGGCTTTATACAGCCTTTCAGGTGGTCTTACAGTGAGGTGGAATAAACCTGCAATAATACCAACTACACCAGCAGCAATGTGGTGTGCCACTATGCCGCCAGGGTTAAATGGGTCAAAGCCTGCTGGGCCCCATTCCGGGGCTACTGGCTGCATATGACCCGTCAAGCCATAGGCATCGGAAACCCACATTCCCGGACCAAATAAACCAGTCTGGTGGAATGCTCCGAAACCGAAGCAAAGTAAACCAGATAAGAACAAGTGAATACCAAACATTTTTGGCAAATCCAAAGCGGGTTCGCCAGTGCGGGGGTCTTGGAATAATTCCAAATCCCAGAATACCCAGTGCCACACAGCAGCTAGGAATAGTAAACCGGAAAGTACGATGTGGGCAGCAGCAACCCCTTCAAATGACCAGAAACCAGGGTCATAGTTAGGATCGCCGATTACGTTCCAACCACCCCAGGAACCTACAACACCTAAACGTGACATGAAGGGTAGTACGAACATACCCTGCCGCCACATTGGGTTGAGTACTGGATCACTGGGGTCAAAAATAGCTAGCTCATAAAGAGCCATAGATCCAGCCCAGCCTGCTACTAGGGCTGTGTGCATCAAGTGTACGGAAATTAGCCGTCCTGGATCGTTCAGAACGACTGTGTGTACTCGGTACCAAGGTAGTCCCATCGACTACGCCCCTCCTCGATGAGTTCGTTTACAAAGCAATTTTCTTACGGAAGTTATGACTAGGAGCAGATAAGTTTCCTGTGGGGAAATTTACTGGCCCTGTGAAAAAACTTCTCTCAGTTTTTGTTATTGCCACAGTCTACATTTTTCCACAGCTTGGTCTGAAAAATATAGACAGCTTGGTTAATTGGGCAAACTTGACGTACTTTGGGTATATAGCCAGGAAGGTCTAATCCCAGGATGATGTACGCAAGGGCCAAGTAAAAATGAGAATGTTTTAAAAAGTGTAACTAGAATATGTAGCTCTTTGCAAGGGGATTTTGGTAGCGATCGCTTATAGTCAAAGTCAGTTACTGTAGTTATTTGGACTGAATTATGGGGTTACGCGCAAGTCCTGAAGTAATAAGTTTACTATTTATCGGTTTAAGTATTTAATCATTTTCTCATTTAATTAGGTAGTGCTATATACAAAATTTGAGTAGTATTAAAATACTACTGAGTTGAGATTTTGCAGTTGGCATTTAGTTGCGGCTTTACCTAAATGTTCGATGACTTGCTCGGCACTCATTAACCGCCGTAAAATTACTTGACCAATGGCTTGTTGTGATGTGGGCAATGATGTTTCATCTATTGGTTTCACTTCTACCATTACGACTGCTGCTTCTACTCGATACAGCCATAACATTTCGCTTGTTTCGATTAAACAAATATTCAGCTGTTCAATTTCAGGGGAGCGTCGCCATGCAGTAACCTGCCATAATCCATCTGTGGCCCATACTCTATCAATTGTCCAGCCTTCCGATAAGAAAAAATATTTCATGTTAATCCACTCTAGGGACAGGATCTTGCCAAAGCATTAGGTTTTTGGCAAAACAATTTTATACTTCACACCGGTATAAACCCATCTCTATAAGATTATTATAATCTTACTTGAGTGTAAGCTTTGTGATGCTCATCTCTGATTTCATTAGCAACCCAATCGGGTTCAATAATTTGTACATTGGCACCATATTGTAAAATTCGTTGCCGGAACCAAAACCAATAATCTATCTTGGCGATAATATCAACAAATTTTGACTCTAAGTTGCGCTCAATTACAAACTCATCTTTTCTCCTAGGTTGATAATTAGCTAATTGTCCGCTCAGACGGTAGCGAATTTCTAATGTGGGGAAGTCTAAAGATAGCCAGTGGGTATCAGATACTCCACCAACATACTGGATTCTATCAACCCGAAAAAGATGGTTTTGGTCAATGTTGGGAAAGTGTGTAAATCGCCAAGAATTCCAGTCTGGGATGAATGCAAATAAATAAAGAACTCCATTATGTAAACGTAATTCGCAACGATCTATATCCCAAATTTTTGGGGTTCCATTGGGGCTTTGATATCGAATTATGTAGCGACGTTGCTGTTGGATTCTTGCTTGAAGTTGGCGAACTATAATATCTAGTTTGTCTTCGCTGTAATCGACTGGAGGACTAAAGTTGACTTTGATATATGGTGGAATATCGGATGTTTTGAGGTTGCCAATTTTTTGTATTTGGCTTGCTTGTGCGGAAAAACCCATGTCTGAAAGAATATAGGCTGCATGGGCGAGTGCCTGTCGTTGTTGGGTGGAAAGGATGACGGGAAAGTTTGATTCTATTAATTCGTAGGGGTAATGGGGGGCGCTTTTTATTTCTATGCCGCAGTCTCTAAGTTTGCGAATTGTCCGGGTGAGTTTTTGAATGGTGTCACCATCAGATTTACCATGTTTTTCTAGATAATTTGAGAGTAAATCGGATAATTCCTCTCGTTTTCTAGGTTTTTCGGCTAGCAGTTTCAGGATTAATAAGGCAAATGCAATCTGGTTATAGCTGGTTTTATTAGCCATGAATCAAAATAGAGATTGAAATCAAAATATGATTTTTCTTATTTTAATCTGGGTTAATTAATCAATGGTAATTTATGCTTTTTTAAGAGAAAAAATAAGCGTCTTAGAACTAGTTTTGCGATACTGATTCATGTTTTTTAAATTATGGGGTGACATATGGAGTCAACAGCCCAGCAATTGAAATCTTTCTATAGAATGGTGGTAAGGATAAGCAATTTACTTCAGCCGGTCAACTTGGTTCGATATGATGAACGTGTCGAACGAATTGTTATTTTGGTGGGAGAGACGATACAAATTGAAATACTTCCAAATGGAGAGGTGTTAATTCAATGAAACAGCTTAATTATCAAGCTATGTCAGATACAGAATTGTTGATGTATGTTAAACAACATCCAGAAGATAAGCAAGCGTTTTATGTTTATGTGGATAGGAAGCGTGCTGCTTCTGTTAAATCAGTTCCGATGACTCTTGAAGAAGCAGAAGCGGAATTAGAAAAACGTATTCGTAAACAAAATTAACAATCTACAATCCCGTTTCCAGGATTCATTAATAAGAAAGTTGGTAATGGATTCAGTGTGACTGAACTGGTTTGAGGTTTCAATCCCGTTTCCAGGATTCATTAATAAGAAAGACGATATAGTAAAGGAATAGCCGCAGTATAACCATTATGTTTCAATCCCGCTTCCAGGATTCATTAATAAGAAAGAATTAAGATTTACTTATAGCTCTGAGTATTAGAATGTTTCAATCCCGTTTCCAGGATTCATTAATAAGAAAGATTTCTTATTAGGAATAGTTGACCAATCTTTTACATGTTTCAATCCCGTTTCCAGGATTCATTAATAAGAAAGTAATAAATTTTGGCTACTAGACAAGGT
>NZ_FYBH01000134.1 GCF_900185595.1 Calothrix rhizosoleniae SC01 | reverse complement strand
AAAAATGCTCTTAAGCTTAAGGCTGTTGATGATGTTTCAATCCCGTTTCCAGGATTCATTAATAAGAAAGGAGCCGAAATATTTAAAGTAGCATCTGTTCGCAATGTTTCAATCCCGTTTCCAGGATTCATTAATAAGAAAGTCTGCCACCTAGAACTCAATAATAGAGGCATTTCCACGACTGATTTTGACGGGGAAATAAAAAAACCCGATTTCAGCCATTGGCAAAAAGGTAAAAATCAAAGTACAAAAAGCTGAAACTATTCAATTATCAAGTTTCTAGCGATCTGACCAGGCCCCTAGGGTTTTCGCCCCCGCTTTCCCCCGTCAAAAATTAACTTAGCTACATCATAAAATAATGCAACTTAAATTGTCGATAATTGGAGTTTCTAACTTCAATATTAGATATGAGAGTAGACTGTTATCCAAAGCGTAAATAAATATGTGTATCACTCAGCCTATAAAAATGAGACAAACGCAAACAGGCTATAAATAGTGGGAAGATCAATGATTAGGAGTGGAAGAGTTAGACTAGAAAAATAAACAAGGTTTCAATCCCGCAAAGCAGTATTCATTCGGCAATCTAATTTGTTCTGTCTAACTCTTGCCAATTAAAGTATTACACACTTTAGTTACAAAATTATAGCTGGATAAGTAGAGCTTGTGGAAAAAGTCCTTTGGTGAGGTGAGGGTAGGGGATAGAGAAGGGTCTTACCCCTATCGTTGGCGTTTTTCTGGTTCTTGTATATTTTCCTAGTCTCTATTGACACAAAAATACTGTATAGTCTAATATATGTAAATCGATAAAGCGTCGTCTGAAGGTATTTCAGACGACGCTCTTAAATAAAGTCAGTTGAACTAAACTTTTTGAATAAGTAAGTCGGCACAATAAAACCAAACTATGTGGAGAAAAGTAAATAAGGCTAAAACCCTTTTTCCCCCTGCTCCCTGCCCCCTGCCCCCTGTCTTATCCAAACGATAATTTTTTACGCCTACCTACTTAAGCTATTGAGAGTGAGCTAGTACCTTCACTCAAATAGTCTTTTTTCAAAGTTTAGAAGTTAAATTTAGACCTGTTGAAAACAGGAAATTTTACCATGAAACATTATACCAAAAAAAACACCTTTACAACTAAACAGTTGCAATATTTAGGTGTTTGCGAGCGCGCTATTCGGGCTTGTCAGATCAAAAATATCGTCGGTTGCAAAGATTGGTTGATTTGGCATCAAGGACGTAACAGTTGGGTCGTTTACGAAAGAAAGTAAGTTACTTAAAATAACATCTGATTTCCAGGTCTCCTAGATTCCTTCTAGGAAGACCTCTCACTAACTTAAATGAATTGTTATCATTTTTTGACTACAACATTTCATAAATCAAGACTATCTTAGATTCATCGAGATTTTCCAACCATCGTGAAAATTCAACTACAACCTCTCTACTCCCAAATTAATCAGGGATTGGGGAAATGTCCCCTTGGCTGCCAACAACAGTGTATTGTATCCGAAAAAGCTCCTAGTTTTCAACCTCACAAAGATAGTACTTGTCCCTTATCTTCTCATCAAGCACAAACTTATGCAGAGGTAATGCATGGCGATGCAGAGATTATCTTTAATACTTCTGCTACTGGAGATGGTAAAAGTTTAGCAGCTAATTTACCAACTTTGCTGAATCCTAATTTTCGGATTATGAGTCTTTATCCCACTATCGAATTAGTAGAAGACCAAAAGGAACAACAAAAAGAATATCATAAATTATTTAATTTAGATCCAACCGAACGTATTGATAGACTCTACGGTGCAGAATTAAGTCGGCGAGTTCAGCAAGGGGAAAAAAGTAATAAGTTTCAAGAATTGTTACTAGCTATTGAACAAAAGCCGGTTTTACTTACCAACCCCGATATTTTTCATTACATCACTCACTATCAATATCAAAATCCTGCTTCTGGTAGAGATTTACTACCTATGACTTTAGCAGAATGGCCAGATTTATGGGTATTTGATGAGTTTCATATTTTTGGTCCCCATCAGGAAACTGCGGCTATTAATAGCATGACTTTGATTCGTTGCAGCCAGAATCATAATTCTCGTCCCAGAAAATTTTTGTTTACTTCCGCTACCCCAAAAGAAGATTTTATTACACAACTGGAACAAGCTGGTTTTACGGTTAAGCGTGTGCAAGGTATTTATGTTAATCAAAAAACTCCAGGATATCGACCAATTCTCCAAAAGGTAGAGTTAGAGTTTGTGGAATTAAAGGATACGGATACTCCTAACTGGTTGTCAGAAATGGTTCCCCAAATTCAAGCGATATTAAATGAAGAAAAGGAACCAGGTAGGGGATTAATTATTGTTAATTCTGTAGCTAAGGCTGGTTTAGTCACTCGTTTATTGAAAAAACTATTACCAGAAATAATTGTTAAAGAAGTGAGTGGGCGGATAGACTCTCAGAAGAGACAGGAAACTAAAGAACAGTTAAAAAATGCCCAACAGCCTGTTTTAGTTGTAGGTACATCTGCTGTTGATGTGGGAGTAGATTTTCGGATTCATTTATTGATTTTTGAGAGTAGTGATTCTGCTACAGTTATTCAACGTTTGGGACGTTTGGGGAGACATTCAGGCTTTGATAATTATAAGGCTTTTATTTTAATTCCTGGTCATACTCCTTGGGTAATGGCTCGTTTACAAGATAGTTTACAAGACAAACTTGGTGGAGAGGAAAGTATTACCAGGAGTCAATTAAATGAGGGGATTGTTAATGCTTTTGATGCTCCCAAAGAGTTTGATGAATATCGTCAGCGTTGGGGTGCATTGCAAGTACAAGGAATGTTTTGGCGCATGAGTCGGGAAAATCCCAAGGTAAGTAAATATTTGCAAGATTCAATGAGGGAGAATTTGCAACGTATCTATAGCAAAAATCTCGAATCTGTGAGTAAGCAATGGTATGGGATGCAAAATAATGATGTGGGAAAAGCCACACAACAGGAACTCCTACGTTTTCGCGGTAGTTCCAGTTTACAAGCCGGGGTTTGGGATAGTAGTAATTCTTGTACTAGCTTTTACACCTATGATTTACTCAGACTTTTACCCTATGCATTGGTAGAAGTTATCGATAGGGATACTTTTTTACAAGCCGGATCTAAATTTAATTATGGTGCGGAAGAATTTCCAGAAAAATATATCCAAGTTTATCTCCGTATTCAAGAATGGCTGGATGAACGGTTGAATTTAACCTTGCATTGTAATTGTAAAAGCAGCGAACTAAAATATTGTGAATTGAGTTTTATCAAGAAGCTGAGTTTAGATGGACATCCCCAGTCAAATGTCATTAATTGTTTACAAAAAAAGAACCTACTAGCTTTTTTAGTTCCTGTCAATAAAAAATCTGCTAATAGTCATTGGGAAGTTAGCAAAACTGTTAAACTCAGTTCTTTATTTGGTTTATATCGTCTCATAGATGCTGATGAGCAAGCTTATGGTTGTGCATTTAATCAAGATGCATTACTTTTAGAGTCCTTAAAATGGCGATTGAAAAAATTTACCCGCCATCGATTTGAATCATTAATATTCTAACTAAATCGTTATTATAAAAGCTTGCAAATCATGTCACAAAGTTTACTACAAACTCTATTAATTGAGACTTTACCAGAAGATACAGACCCAATTTTACGTGCTTATGTTGAAACAATACTACCAGCGTTAGAAAGAGAATTTTCTTTAACTACAGCATTGGGAGGTTCTGAAGAAGCACACTATCAAATTTTATCTCAACTTGGGGATAAATATGCTAGAGAAAAAGCTCAAAAATGGTCGCAAAAACCAGATCAAAGTTTGATGGTTCACGTACTCAATGCTTTACTTACATCTTGGAATTTGCTTCCTTATTTAAATTCAGCTAATTCCCTGACAGAAGTTGAAAAATATCTGCTTTGTTTGGGAATTACTTTACATGATTATGACAAACATTGTCGTTCTCAAGGAATCCAACCTCCTGGTTCAGATGATATTCCCGCAATTCTCAAAGTATGTGAAGAGTTGGGAGAAAAACTGAATTTTGATTTATTTTGGTCGGAATGGCGAAAGTATATTGTTGATATTGCTTTCCTGGCTCAAAATACACAGTTAAAACATGGAACTAATATTATTCCTGCGAACTGGTTAAGGGGAGAAGGTGAATTTGCAATTCAAGATTATCGCCGGTTAAAATTACCTTTACGCTATCTTTTAGCCTTTGGTGATGTCGCAGTTCATTTAACAGATCCTGGTGATATTGATACTAAAACTGGAGGTGATAGATTACGAGAGCATTTACGTTCTTTAGGGATAAATAAAAAACTGGTTTATCATCGCTTGCGAGATACTATTGGAATTCTCAGTAACGGTATTCATAATGCAGTAATGTTATTTGCTAGAGAATTAGCATGGGAGCCGATTCTATTTTTTGCTCAAGGGATAATCTACCTTGCACCCCATGATTATCAAACTCCTAATTCTTTAGAACTCCAAGATTTTATTTGGCAGCAAATAAGCGGAGTTTTGAGTAGTAAAATGTTAACGGGAGATATTGGATTTAAACGAGATGGTAAGGGTTTAAAGGTTGCTCCTCAAACATTAGAATTGTTTACTCCATTGCAGATCATACCAGAACTTCCTTTAGTCATTGAGACAAAAGTTACTAATATTAAAAATCCTGCGACTCCTAAACGTTTAGAGAAGTTAGGATTAAGTGAAAGCGAGAAAGACTACTTAAGTAAAGTTGCAGATATTCGTTGCGATCGCATTGCTGAATTCATCTTTTTAATCCAGAAAGAATTTTTTGGCAATTCTCCTGAATATATTAGTTGGATGCTGAATACTTTAGACATTTTTGCTCAAATATCTCCTGAAAAAACACAGTTTCAAGCAGGAGGAGTTAATTATGGTTGGTATCAAGCAGCAGCACATTATGTAGCAGCGAACCCTACATTAACACTGGAAGAAGTTACAGCAAAAATGTCTCAATGGGCGCAAGAATTAGCTGTTTGGGCGCAAGAGAATAATTTACTTCCTGAATATCATAGTCCAACAAAAGAAGTTTTTGCCAGCTATTTACATCAATATCTAGAAGTTAAAGGATGGGGTAGTGAAAATTTATCATTTAATGATGAATTTGTATCATATACTGTAGCAAAAACAACAGCAGCCAAACAACCAATTTGTTCCCTAAGTTCTGGTGAATTCATTTCCGAAGACCAAATGGATTCTGTAGTTCTATTTAAGCCACAACAATACAGTAATAAAAATCCCTTGGGTGGTCGTCAAATTAAGCGAGGTATTTCTAAAATCTGGTCTTTAGAAATGTTGCTGAGACAAGCTTTTTGGGGTGTACCATCGGGTAAATTAGAAGAACAGCAACCGATATTTTTATATATCTTTCCTGCATATATTTATTCACCGCAAACGGCTGCTGCAATTAAGCTTTTAGTAAATAATATGAAACGAGCTAATATGTGGGATGTCCGTAAGCAGTGGGTTAATTCAGGAATGGATAATCATGCTTTACAATCTTTAGATTGGTTAAATGATGAAGCGATATCTGGACGTTTTCAAACAGAAAAATATGTGAAAGAAGAATTGCCATTTATGGCAATGACTTATACTAAAACAACTGGTAAAACCCTTACTGATGCATGGATACAACCAGCTTTTTTAGCTTTAACACTTCCTATGTTATTAGGAGTGAAAGTAGTCGCCACTAGTAGTAATGTTCCTTTATATAACAATGACCAAGATTTTTATGAATCAGTTATTCTGGATGCACCCCCAGGTTTTTGGACTTTGTTGGGTTTATCAACTTCCCTACGTATTCAAGATTTTGAAACAGCAATACAGCGTTTATTAATAGCTTACAGTTTACATTTAGATACTCGCAGCTCACCACCAGATGGGAAATGGCGAGATTTTATTAAAACAGTTCGTGAAGTCACCACAAATATCTTGAATGTATTTGCTTTAGCCAATCAAAAACTACGAGCGGACAATAGAGATGTTAGTAATAAAGAAGTTTATCGTTATTGGGAATATGCCCAAATATTATCAATGAATCATTTAGAAGATAAATATACAAATAGTGATGGAGGCAGGTATTTAATGAGCTTAATTACAAAATTAGTACAACAATATAGAACTTTTTATCAAGCTAATTTGAGTGAATCAAGTCATACTATTTTACTTCCCATATCTAAAGCATTGGAAATAATTTTAAGTGTTCCCCAAGAAATTGATGATGAAGATTTGATTTTAGAAGGTGCTGGACAACTTAAAGATGCTTTAGAACGCCAAGAACCCTATAAACGTCCATTGATTATGGATAAATCTGTTGATTACTCTATAAGACAAGCTGAAGAAATCAAAGCCATTCATACTTTTATGACAACCTGCGTCAAAGAACTATTTCACCAACAGTATCAAGGAGATAGAGCATTACTCCAAGAAAACCGTAACCGGATCAAATCTGGTGTTGAGTTCGCTTACCGATGGTTGGCTTTACAGGAAAATTCTCAAGAATCTCAATCTAATAGTTCATCTGCTGACAAATAATCACAAAAATAAATTATTTTCTCTTCAATCTCATTCTCTTTGATTTTGATATTTTACGGCTAGTACAACCTATATAATTACATTCCAAGGAGACAAATTATGACCGTTTTAGAACAAATTCAACCCAAATTTTCTGCTACTTTCCCTCGCTTAGCATCTGGAAAATATGTTCACTTGATTATGCTACGTCATAGTCAATCTTTCCCGGTATTTCAAACCGATGGAATTCTCAATACAGCACGAACTCAAGCAGGATTGAAAAATTCAGAAAAAATCAGTCGTTTGGTAATGTTTAAGCGCAAACAAACAACTCCCGAAAGGCTTGCTGGAAGAGAATTATTACGCTCTTTAGAGATTACCACTGCTAATGCAGAAGATAAGGATAAATATTGCGAATATAGCAGCGAAAAAGCTTGTAAAAAATGTCCTGATTGTATTATCTATGGCTTTGCAATTGGTAATAGCGGTTCCGAACGCTCTAAGGTTTATTCTGACTCAGCCTTTTCTTTAAGTTCATATGAACAAGCACACCGTAGCTTTACCTTCAATGCGCCTTTTGAAGGAGGAACTATGAGTGAAGGTGGAGAAATGCGGAGTTCTATCAATGAACAAGATCATATTTTACCAGAGATAACTTTTCCTACTGTCGAAACTTTGCGCGATTGCACCTATGAAGGTTTTCTCTATGTGCTAGGAAATCTGTTACGAACTAGACGTTATGGCGCACAAGAATCCCGTACTGGAACGATGAAAAATCATCTGGTGGGAATTGCTTTTTGTGATGGGGAAATTTTTAGTAATTTGCACTTTACACAAGCAATTTATGATGCTTTGAAAGCTGATATCAATGCTCCTATTAGTGATATATTAATTAAGGCTAATACTGTGGCGAATGATTTACTTAATTTGGAACCTGTGCGAAAAACTAAGCTTGTTTTTGGATCGGATTTAGAGGAGTTAGTTAGTGAAGTAAATGCTCTTTATCAAAGTGAGACTGAACTTAAAGAAGTAATTACAACACTGTCAGAACAAACTAAGATTTATGCTTCTACATTTGGAGCACTTAAGAATAATAAAAAAGGTAAGAAGTAAAGGCTGATCACGGATTATACTGATTTCACGGGTTTCACGGGTTTCACGGATTTTATGGATTATACGGTTTTGTTTGATCTGGAAGTTTATGATTTAAATTTTAAAAGTTTACTGTTCATAGGTTTTAGAGTTTCATAATTTCCTAAGTTAATTGTGTAGTCCTTTTTTTGAAAACAACAGAATCTCAAGTCTAAAATATAAAATTGAAATGGCTTTGTATCACTGTCTACTTACACTTCATGATAATGTATTTTTTGCAACTAGAGAAATGGGGATTCTCTATGAGACTGAAAAATATTTACATAATTGGGCGTTAAGTTTTGCTTTATTTAATGTTAATTATATTCCCCACTGCTATCGTCTCCAAGGAAAAAAAGCACAAAAACCAAGTTATTTAGATGAAGATTCGGAACAAAATTTACTACATTTAAACCAGGCGGAAATTTATGTATTTCCAGCACAACCGATAAGTTGGTCTTATCAGATAAATACTTTCAAAGCTGCTCAAGTTGCTTATTACGGAAAGTCTAAGCAGTTTGGTGATAAAGGAGCGGATAAAAATTATCCTATTAATTATGGTAGAGCTAAAGAATTAGCTGTGGGTAGTAAATATCGTACCTATATTATTGCTCCTGATAATATCGCATTTCCTCGATGGATACGTTTAGGTAAATGGGCAGCAAAAATTAAACTCGAAGTAATAAAAATACCCAATTCCCTAATTAAAAATAAATCAGGGACTTACATTTGTAATCATCCCTTAAATCCCCTAGATTTATCTATAAATACTCGCCTTCTTCTTTATAATCGGATTATTATGCCTCCTGTAAGTTTAATTAGCCAAGCTCAACTGATGGGAGAATATTGGCAATCAAATCATAGTAATTCTAGTAATTCTAGTAATTCTAGTAATAGTGAATCGGATAATCATGACAATTGGGAAGCTTTTAAAAACCAAAATCCCGAACTGCCAAATCAATTAACATTACCAATTGGGGCATTTTATGGAGCCAGAAATAATATTGCAGCCTGAAAAATCTACTAATTTATATTCGTTAGTGGTGGAATTAGCTGCTGCTGAGAAAGGAAAAATACCAGCAACTCTTTCTAGAGCAATTCACGGTTTGGTATTGCAATGGTTGCAGCAAGGTTCTCCCACAATGGCTAAATTAGTTCATTCCAGCCAAACTTCACCTATAAGTTTATCTGGTTTATTAGGCAATCGCCGCCATAAAGTTAGTCAACCAGGAGATAAGTTTGATTTACGAATATGTCTTTTAGATGGGAATTTAATTGAACCTTTGCTTGATGGTTTACAACAACAGGAACACAAACCCGTCATCTTAGCTAAATTCCCTTTTGTAATTCGTAATATCTATACTTTACCTGGAACTCATCGTTTAGCAGAAGCAACGGATTATGGTTTATTAGCTAAAGCTCCAGCAATGAAAAACATTGAGCTGAATTTCCTGTCTCCTACCAGTTTTAAACAATCTCAAGGTATTCAAACTTTTCTTCTACCTAAATTAGTATTTAGTTCATTGCTTAGACGATGGAATGCTTTTGCACCGGAAGCCTATAAATTTGCTGATATTGAATGGATTGGATTGGTGTCTGCTTACGAACTCAAAACCCACGCACTCAAAATGGAAGGTGGTGCAGAAATTGGTGCACAAGGTTGGGTACGCTATGGATTCAAAGATGAAAAGCAAGCCCAAATAGCTGCAATTCTCGCTAATTTTGCCTTTTTTTCAGGTGTAGGACGCAAAACTTCTATGGGAATGGGACAAACAAGAATAAGTAATAAGTAATAAGTAATAAGTAATAAGTGAGCCATTGCGGTGGACAGGTTCCCCGGCATAAAGCAAATGGTGCTCGCGAAGCGTATCCGCAGGATTCACTCCGAAGGAGTAATAAGTTTACTGCTCATAGGTTTGGTGCTTCAACAATATCTTAACCTATATGCGTAGTGCTAAATAATATTACTTGGGAATTGCTTACTTCGGTTACTATGACAAATTTGGGTTTCATAATTCCTGAATAATTAATAACTATAGGAATGGACAT
>NZ_FYBH01000345.1 GCF_900185595.1 Calothrix rhizosoleniae SC01 | reverse complement strand
ACTTACCTGGATTGCCATTTATAGTAGTAGCCAACAAACAGAACGTCCCCGGTTATTTTACTCCCTAATTTTATTAGTTAGTGGAGGGGTCGCCGGTGCATTTACATCACAAAACTTACTGCTTTTCTTTCTATTCTATGAATTAGAATTAATTCCCTTTTATCTGCTGATTTCCATTTGGGGAGGTGAAAAAAGAAGCTATGCAGGTATCAAATTTCTAATTTACACTGCTGTCTCCGGTGCTTTAATTCTCGCCAGCTTCCTGGGTATAGTTTGGCTAACTGGTTCCTCTAGCTTTGATTTAGATGCAATCTCTACCCAAACCATTGCTAATACCTTACAAATAATTCTCTTAGCAGGAATCATCCTCGGCTTTGGGATTAAAATTCCCTTGGTTCCCTTACATACCTGGCTACCAGATGCCTATGTAGAAGCATCCACACCCATAGCCATCCTTCTAGGTGGGGTATTAGCCAAACTAGGAACCTACGGCGTATTAAGATTTGGCATGGCATTATTTCCCGAAACTTGGAGTAGTATTGCCCCTACCCTAGCAACTTGGGGCGCAATTAGTGCCATCTACGGCGCAGTAGTTGCGATCGCTCAAAAAGATATCAAGCGCATGGTAGCATATAGTTCCATCGGTCATATGGGTTATATCCTCCTCGCAGCCGCCGCTAGTACACCCCTAGCTCTTGTGGGTGCAGTCGCCCAAATGTTCAGCCACGGTATCATTCTTGCCATTCTCTTCCACTTAGTAGGAGTTGTAGAAGCCAAAGTAGGAACGAGAGAATTGGACAAGCTCAATGGTTTAATGAGTCCTGTACGGGGTTTACCCCTAACCAGCGCTTTACTAATTGTAGGGGGAATGGCTAGTGCTGGTATTCCGGGAATGACAGGCTTTATCGCCGAATTTATTGTTTTTCAAGGCAGCTTTTCTGTGTTTCCCATCCCTACCTTATTATGTGTCATTGCTACGGGATTAACTGCCGTTTACTTCGTCATCCTGCTCAACCGCACTTGCTTTGGTAAACTTGATAACAACCTCGCTTATTATCCCCAAGTATTGTGGCACGAGAAAATGCCAGCATTCATCCTTGCAGCATTCATCCTTTTCTTGGGCATCCAACCTACATGGTTAGTACGTTGGAGTGAACCCACAACCACGGCTATGGTAGCAGCTATAACAACCACAGAAAAAGTTGCTACTCCCCAAATAGCATGGAAATAGCTCATTTTAGGGAACTCCAAGAAATAAATTATCCAAGTTTTGAACTCCACCCAATACTCCACCAAGGGAACTATGCCTGATTAATTCCACCAAGGGAACTATGCCTGATTAATAATGAGAAGAAAAAGTTATTTTCTCCCCACACTTCCCCCTCTCCTCCTACCCAGCAAAGTTGGTATGTTGGACTACTAGTACCTTTATTCCCTCTGCTCCCTGCTCCCCTTCGGGTTGCGCCACTTGCTACAACGCGGGGAACCCGCGCAACGCAGTGGCTTACCTGCTCCCCTGCTTTTTTACTCCTTCCTCCCATGATTGAAATACCAGAAAAACCATCAACCAAAATTCCCCCGTCCACCCACGAATTTGCTGATGTTATCCATCGCTTAGAAGCGGGGGGTTCCATGCTACCAGATACCCCCGAAAACCTGATGCAAATCATCGGTATCTACAAAGCATATGCCGTACCGATGGACTTCTACTGGCGGGATTTACTTTACATCGCCGAACAAGTATTCCTCAACCCCTTTCCCTTCTTCAAATACTTTATCTCCCCAGAATACTTAGACAGACACAACCATTATGCTGGGGATGATGCCGACTTAAGAATTTGGCGCGGAGAAGCAACAGCTCATCCAGAATTATTAGCATTCATAGAAAGAGGCGAAACCAGCAAAATGCCCAAGCTTTTCCACCACTTATTCCATGACAGAATTAACATGGAATTTGCTGAAGCTTGTATGCGGGCAATGTTGTGGCACCGTAATATGTACGCCCCTGTCAATAAATTTGATGCTTATCTAGATAGCGAAGAATACAAAGCTAACGCCGATAAAGCCATTAAAGCATATTTCCAGGGCAACCCCGCCATGCTGGGAATGTATAAATTATTTCCAGATATGTTCCTAGAACAAGTACGCCAGCTATCCTACTATTCTAACCTGGGACTGTTTTGGGAAGTCATGGCACCAGTATTCTTTGAAATGTCGGATATCTATGATGAAGGAGGATTCCCAGGTGTCCCCGATGCCATGAATTTCTTAGTTAATGGTATATTTGCGATCGCTGGACGACCAATTTATCATCATGTTTATATCAGGGGTGAATGTTACGAAATTATCCCCAAATCCAAGGGTTTTACCTGGTTATATGAAGCTGCATTACCTTATGTAGAAGCCATATTCTATCGTACCGCTCCCTTCCGTGGTACAAAATCTTACAATGCTCAAGCGCAACAAGTACCAGAGGATCAGAAAGATTTCCATTATGGTATCCTATACGCTGATGTTTTCCCTGTAGGTACTGCTGGGATTCCCCCCACATTATTAATGCAAGATATGTTGCATTTTTTGCCCCAATATTTAGTAGATTATTATCAGCAATATTGTCGCCGTGAAGATGATATGTTGATTCAGTTGGGGATTAGTTTCCAAAGGTCAATGTATAATGTAACTTCTGCTGTCATTCAAGCTTTACGCACCGCACTTTTATATCCTTTAGATGACCCCAATCCCAAACATTTACAAGCAAATCGAGAATTTTTTGAAGCACAGTTAAATCGTTTTTCTCGTCCGGAATATGGGATAAATAAGGCTGCACGTTTGCGGGATATTCAACGACCGGATTATCGTTAGTATCAGTTATCAATGTCTTGGTAAAAAATAATTACCAAGATACTTCAATGTTTAATCATTGTAGTACGGGCATCTTGCCCGCGTCCAATATACAAATTAAATACGCAATAGCTTAGATTCTCAATTAAATAATCCCAGCTTGTTGAAAAATTTTTTCTGGCGTAATTTCTAGTCCTACAAATAGGGAATCTTTTAAATTATCCTGACTACGTTTAGTTTGAGGGAGAGAATCCGGGTAAAAAATTGTAATAGTTTTTGCTTTAGTATCGATAATCCAAACTCTGAGAACTCCTGCTTTAATGTAATCAGTTGCTTTTTCCGTCATCTCTCCAAAAGTTTGACCAGGAGAAATAATTTCAATTACTAATTCTGGTGCAACAGGACAAGCCTCATCTTGTAACCAATTTATAGGAAGACGATTATAAGAAATATATATCAAATCCGGTACAGGAACCCATTCTTGTTGATTTCGTGTTAGTTTAATTGCCCACTCAATCACAACTCGTCCCTTTTCATTTGCCCAGAAAGATAATAGTACAAACAATGCACCTGTTACGGAACTATGAAAAAATTTTGGTGACATTTCTTCATCATGTTTGAATTTGGGGACAGCTTCTCCATCAATTAGTTCGTAGATTATATCTCCTTCAGGAAGTGCGAAAAAATCAGCGAGGGAGAGGTGGGTTTTCAGTTGATTCATGGTTAAGTTATGGATGGGAGATATCGCTATAGCCAGCCAAGTTAGGACGTTTTTCAGTTGACAGTTGATAGTTGATAATTGAGAGTTATTTAGTCAAACAATACTATCCTAACCAATATGTGCATAGATAACTTCATACATATAAACATATTAGCAACAAGTCAAGTAAGAACATTTTTAAATTTCATAGTTGAGGTTAGTTGGTAAATGGTGAAAAAATACCATTTACCAATTACCAATTAACCCATCAGAATTACCGTATCAATTACGTGAATCACGCCATTATCAGCTTCAATGTCTGCTGCTAAAACAGTAGAATTTTTAACTTCAAATCCATCGGAACAATCAATTTTAATAGCAGAACCTTCCACAGAAGTTACGGTTCCCAATTTTGCTAAATCAGACTGCACTAATTTACCCGGTACCACATGATATGTGAGAATTCTTGTTAACTGGGGAATATTTTGTACTAGAGTTTGAATCGTCCCTGGGGGTAATTTTGCAAAAGCCTCATCATTGGGTGCAAAAACAGTAAAAGGGCCAGGACTTTTTAATGTTTCTACTAAGTCAGCAGCTTGTACAGCCTGGACTAAAGTATTAAAAGAACCAGCACCAACAGCAATATCAACTATATCCGCCATGTGTTCACCATTGTTCTAATAAAGATTGTAGACAAATAACGATATAGTTCGCAGATAAACCCGATTAATAGACAATCATTCAGGGCTTTAGAACTGCTCCTATTTTACCATTTGATGCTGAAGCGATCGCAATTTTTGATGAACTACGAGGACAGCAATTTCCTGTATCAACGATGGATTTAAGAATTGCAGCGATCGCTATCTCTCGTAATTTAATCTTGTTGACACAAAATCTGAGTGCTTCAATCAGGTTATAGGTTTATTGACAGAAGATTGGACGATATAGGAAATCTGGTGATAGTTGTCGGTGATGTTGCGATCGCAGAAATAGTATTCAGCATCAGCCAGAAAATTCAGGCTGTGAATATAATATACTTAGACTATTTCACTAAATAAAAAATGGGATGCTCCCAAGGGCATAAAGGAAACATCAAGGAGTGAGATAATGACAAAACAATGGTATGAATCTCTTTTTGAAAATTACGCATTAAAATATGATAATGAAAATTTCACACAGGGTACTGTTGGTGAATGCGATTTCCTTGAAAAGGAGATAAATTTTAATAAGTCATTAAAAATATTAGACGTTGGATGCGGAACTGGCAGACATATAATTGAGTTATCAAACAGGGGATATACTGTTACCGGAATTGACCTATCGGAAGCTCAACTTACTAGAGCGAAGCAAAAAGCAGAAAGTTTCAATTTAAAGATTGATTTTCAGCAACAAGACGCAAGAAATCTTCCATTTAACAATGAATTTGACGTTGCCATAATGCTTTGTGAAGGTGGATTTTCATTGATGGAAACAGATGAAATGAATTATGAAATACTTAATTGTGTAACAAAGTCACTCAAAGAAAACGGTAAATTCATATTTACAACTTTAAATGGATTATTCCCACTGCATCATTCTGTGGAAAAGTTTTGCGCTGCAAACCTAAAAGAAGGCAATGCATCATATCGAAGCAATAGATTTGATTTAATGACATTTCGACACTACGATGTTATTGAAATTGAAGACGATTCTGGAAATAAAAAGACTCTTGAATGCAATGAAAGATATTACGTCCCCAGTGAAATTAATTGGTTATTAAAATCCCTCGGATATAAAGAAATTAATATATTTGGAGCGAAGCTGGGAGCATTTTCCAGAAATGACAAGTTGACAACTGAAGATTTTGAAATGTTGGTTATCGCTGAAAAATGATTATGAAATAAAATTGCGATCGCACTAACTACTCACCCTCAAAACATCACCTCATGTGAGTAATTCAAACTGTAGAGCTTTTTCCTAATTTGTAATCAATTTCGCAATTTTCTAAGATGCTAGAACTTGTAATTAAGCTAATTAAGTAAGTGTTTGCTACTGATTGACCAGTTATATTGATTGAGCAAATGGTTACAGGTTTTTTGGAGGTTTCCGATATTTTATTCTTTGTTCAGGTGATAACCAATCCCACCATAACCACCATAGCGAATATGATATTCCGTTAGTGCGTTACTATATCGCTAAAGTGCCTCCTGTCTAATTTACTACTGAAGTTATGAATGAAGCATTTGTTGATCTGGATGAATTAATAGCGTATTGCAGAGACAAGCTAGCCAAAAAGTTTATTCAAGAAGCTGTTGCTTGCTATCGCGCTGGAGCATACCGCTCTTGTATAGTCGCAACTTGGAATGCAGTTGTATTTGATTTTCTTCATAAACTGAGAGAACTACAACTTTTAGGAAATACTGAAGCAACCAATCTTCTGCAAAAATTTGAGAAATTAAGTATAGAAAAGAAAGTAAAAGATTTGTGGCTATTTGAAAAGGATATACCAACATGGGCACTTGAAAAATTTGAACTAATTTCGCATCCAGAGAAGCCACAGATTGAAAGATTATTTGAAGATAGAAGCCTGTGCGCTCATCCGTCTATGGCATCTTTAGAGGAACCTTTTGAGGCTACAGCAGAGTTGGCACGTTGCCATTTGAGAAGTGCAGTAATGTACCTTTTACAACGTCCACCAGTTCAAGGGCGTTCTGCTCGTGACAGGATTTTTCAAGATATTAAATCAGAATATTTTCCTATAGATCAGGAGCTTGCAACCCAATATTTTCAAAAAAGCCCTTTAGCTCGCGCACGTTTTATCTTGATTAAAGATATAGTTCTTGGCTTGACTGTCAGTCTCTTGACAGACGAAAGCTCAGAAGAAGATGAGAGAATGCGGCAATTTTCTGCACTAAATGCTATCGCCAGTCTGTATCCTCAAGAAACAAGAGAGATATTGAATGAACGTTTATCCAATATAATTCTTGGAAAAGTAACTGATGCCAACTGGAACAAAGTAATTATTTATCTTGGAAATGTTAAAGCTTGGGATAAGATTGATACACCATGTGAGTTAAAAGCAATGACTTTCATTGAAAAGCTTGCTATCTTTAATTCAAGAAAGAAAATCTCTTACGAAAACGTTAATGTACTACTCCATGCTGCACGTTTAGGATTTTTGAGAGATTCCGTTATTAAAAAGCTGCAACTTTCTTTGCAAGAACTTATTTTGCTCAAAGACTTTTGTGAAAAAGAGTTGCAAGATAAATCAATTCATGATTTTATAAGACCTTTACTAGAAGAGAATATTTCCCAAGCTGATTTGGACGATCTAATTGCAATGAGATTAGATGGCAATGATCCATTAAATGATAAAATAATGCCACATTTGAATGAAAAAATAAAAGACGCTTCATTAGAAAATTTATTAGAAATTAGACGGCAAGATAAATCATTGAATGAACTAGTTGAACCAATTCTAAAGATAAGGATACATGAGTCGAATTTAAGTGAAATGCTTGAAGCTCTTCAGTGTACAACTCGAAGAGATAGAGAAGAGATAATGAATAAATTTCAATATCATATGATGAAACTTATGGATGATATGCCTTTTGAAAAATTAATTGATATCAAAAAGGAACTTACTTATAATCAGCTATTTGAGCAACTATTTAATTCACTTTCAAGAAAAAATACAATAGTTATTGTAGATAAATTTAAACAATCAGGTTCATTTAAAAATGCAAATTTTAATGCTGATCTTTTAAGAGATATTTCTGATCTGTTAACTTCTGAACAATGGGAAACTGTTTTAGAAGCATTTTGTGAAAATAGTCAAATTTATAACTCGTTTTATTGTCCCAGCGTTTTTTGTTCTCTCTTTAAAGAATCTTTAGAAACTAGCAGTTCTATACAACCCTATTGGTTATCTTTTAGGAAGAAGCTCAACAAGTTTAGTAGCGACGATAACATTGACAAATTGAAGGACATTATTGATTCCCATACTGAGATTTAGTGAACTTTCCAACAGGGCAAAAATTTCGGTGAAGCAGACTGGAAAAATTTATACTTATCCCAGATGTCTCACATCAAGGCGAACTTCTAGAAAGACCAGCTTAAAATAATTACATCTCTTCCAGTACTACAATAAATAAATCAATCAATCAAGCAAATCCCTCAAGCCGTTTGACGACAGGTAAGATTCTTTGATCATACAAAACACTGGTTGTAATTGCGTAAAATACCCACGGTAAGCGATGCTCACAAAACAGATAAGCGATCGCTTGGGGGATGCTTTACCATGTACTTGAATCTTGGTAAACCTTACAATACAATCCCACTCTTCAAGGAATGGTAAAATAGAGCTTACATTGGAGTAAAACCATATGTCAGACTTACTCGAAAGAATTACTATCAATCCCAAACAATGTGGAGGTCGTCCCTGTATCCGAGGGATGAGAATTCGGGTGTCCGATGTACTGGATTTATTTGCTGCTGGACTGAGTGCTGAGGAAATTTTATCAGAAATGCCTGACTTGGAAGCAGATGATTTGAAAGCTGCACTTCTGTATGCATCACGTAAGCTCAATCATCCAGTGTTGGTAGCATGATCATCTGGGTAGATGCCCACCTATCACCTGCAATTGCAGTTTGGATTACCAATACTTTTGGGATAACAGCATTCGCTTTACGGGATCTTGGTTTGAGAGATGCTGAAGATGCTGAAATATTTGCAGCAGCCAAAGCTCAAGGAGTTATCTTGATGACAAAAGATAGCGACTTTGTTGATCTGGTTGAGCGTATGGGAACACCACCACAAATTATCTGGCTGACTTGTGGGAATACTTCAAATGCTAGGTTGCAAGAAATTTTGAGTTCGACTTTGCCAGAAGCATTAGAAATTTTACGAACCGGTGAGCGTTTAGTGGAAATCACCGGGGACTAGCAACCCTTCGAGTATCATAACAGGTAAGATTCTTTGCTCATACAAAACACTGGTTGTAATCGCACAAACTACCCACCGTAGGCTATGCTCACTAAACAGATAAGCGATCGCTGATCAACGAAATACCAATACGGGAATATTGCTACTGCGGAGAATTTGAGCTGTGGTACTACCAATCACTAAATGACGAATGCGGCTGTGTCCATAAGCACCCATCAGTAGTAAATTAATATTGTTTTCCTTTACATATTGAGCAATAATTGTTTCTGGATTACCTTGCATTAAGGAACATAATGGCTCAAATCCTCCTATATGTGCCTGTTGTTTGCCTCGCTCAAGTCGGGAATTTGCTGTTCTATCCTCTGCATTTTTAGCAACAGTAATGATATGTAATTCTAAACCTTTAAAAGCAGGAGAATCAATTAGAAATTGCAGCATTCTCTCGCAGCTTTTACTACCATCATAAGCTAGTAACAATCTCTCAATTGGCCGATATTGACGGGAGGTAACAAGACAAGGTTTACGACTAGAACGCAAAATCCGCTCCAGATTTGCCCCTAAATGTCCAGAGGCGAATTCTGCTGCTTCCCCCCGTTTCCCCAAGATAATTAAATCAACTTCTGATTCTAACTCGGGTAAAAAATCAACCAAAAAACCCGTTTTATGCATTACCTGCACTTTTGTCACACCCCCACGGGTTAGTACTGCTTCTGCGTCCTGTAAAATTAACTTTGCCCGTTGATGATTCAGTTTGGCTTTTTCATGTTCCAATGCCACTAGTTGTTTGAGTAGCACATCTGAAGCATCGACACCGATACTACCACTAAAATTACTTGCTTCGGCGGTTGCTTGACTGCGGGCATCAGAAACATATAATACATCCACCCTCGCGTCTAATCGCGTCGCCAACCATGCCCCATATTGATAGCTACTCTGGGCAAAAATTGAGCCATCTGTACATAATAAAATTTGTTTCATGGTAAATCATTTCTGTTAGTAATATTCTATTTTCTCAGAGATTCAGGCTGGTTGTGAACACCCAATTTTTCCACTAATGTGGCACTAGCTTCATTTAATCCCAACAATTCCACATCCGCTCCATTACGACGGAATTTGAGGACAATTCTATCTAGTATTGCTACTGCTCCCTGATCCCACAAATGAGCATTGGTTAAGTCAATGGTGACGCGATCGACTACTTCCTCAAAATCAAAGGAGTCAAAAAATTCTTCCTTCGATAAAAAGAAAATTTGTCCTCTAACTAGATAGGTGCAATGACTCCCATCTTCACTTAATATCCGCTCCACAAACACCAATTTGGCAATTTTACGGCTAAAGAATACCGCACTCATAATAATCCCTGTTGCTACACCCAAGGCAAAATTGCGGGTAAAAATGGTCACAAACATGGTAGCTAACATGACCAGGGTCTCATTCCAGGGAATTCTGGGAATATCCTTAAAGGATGACCAGCGAAATGTGCCAATAGATACCATAATCATAATGGCAACCAGGGCAGCCATAGGCATTTGTTTCACCCAATCTTGCAGCGCCAAAATGGCAAATAGGAGAAATATGCCAGCACACAAGGTGGATAAGCGACCCCTACCCCCAGATTGAACATTAATTACCGATTGTCCAATCATGCCACAACCCGCCATACCGCCAAAAAAAGCAGTGATTATATTGGCGATGCCTTGACCTTTGGCTTCTTGGTTTTTATCACTGGGGGTATCGGTAAGTTCATCTACCAAGGAAGCGGTAAGGAAGGAAGCCAATAAACCTACAATTGCTAATGTCAAAGAATAAGGGAAAATAATTTGTAATGTTTCCCAGGTGAAGGGTATTTGCGGCAAAGCAAATACAGGTGGTGCTGTCGGTAAGGCTCCCATATCCCCAACGGTGGGCACTTCTAATTTCAGGGCGATCGCAGCCAGTGTCATCACTGCTAAAGTTACCAAAGGGGAGGGGACAACTTTGGTAAACCGGGGAAGGATATAAATAATTGCCAAGGAGATAGCAGTTAAAATATATACCATGGTCGGTTTACCGAGCAATTGTGGTAATTGTGCCATAAAAATTAGCACAGCCAAAGCATTGATGTATCCCAACATCACCGCTCTGGGCACATACTTCATTTGCCGACCCAGTTTAAAGATACCAAACAATACTTGGATAATTCCTGTCAAGAAAGTGGTTGCTAATAGGTACTGCAAACCATGTTCCTTCACCAAATCAATCATCAGCAGAGCCATTGCTCCAGTTGCTGCGGAAATTGACCCTGGTCTTCCGCCCAAAAAGGCGGTCATAATCGCAATAATAAAGGAAGCATATAATCCCACCTTAGGATCAACACCGGCAATAATCGAAAAGGCGATCGCTTCTGGGATTAAAGCTAGTCCTACCACTGCTCCCGCTAGAACATCAGCTCTCACGTTTGAGAACCATTCCCGTTTCAGTTTCTGAATATTCAATTTACCTCCAGTTACACATTGAAATTATTCACAGCCATACTGTATTCAAACTCTGATTTGCTCAATAATCTTGTGGTACAAGATGTGAAATCCTTCTTAACGGGTGACAACAAGGATAAAATTATGACTGGGGTGAGGGAGAAATAAGTTTTAATTAGCCTTTGAGCGTTAGATTACATCTGAGGTAAATCACGTACTACTCAAAGGTCTGATCACTTTGAGGTTATTCACAGATTGCAATATGAAAAGCTCGGATTTCCCCATCACCTAAAACCTAAACCCTAAACCCTATCTCCATTTCAAGCTTATTGTTACCCCTGAGGAAATCCCTATCCCTAGGTGGACAGCCTTGCTTTAATCTCAATCTATATTTACCTGCAAGTGCTGACAAGAACATGGCTCATGGAATTAAGGTTTGCAATGTGTTTGGACTCTTTGAGTATTACCAAGTCAAGGCAATCTTACCATGAAAAAAAATTCCCTGCTGATTGCGAGTACACAATTCTCCAAGAACTCATAATATCAAGGGATTGCACCCCGCTACGTCTTAA
>NZ_FYBH01000004.1 GCF_900185595.1 Calothrix rhizosoleniae SC01 | reverse complement strand
ACTGTTGTTACCCCTGATTGAAAACAGTCCCTAACTTTCTCTATGAAAGGGAATGGGGACAATCAATCTTCATCTTCTTCGTCGTCATTAGTTGCTTTGTCATTAGCTGCTTTGCCCACGGAATTAGCCGAAACCACAGCCCCCATTTCCAACTTTTCTCGCACTAACTGTTTTATTTGTTCAGCAACTTCTGAGTTCTCTTCCAAATATTTAATTGCATTATCTCTACCTTGAGAAATGTTATCACCGTTATAACTATACCAAGCTCCTTTACGGGTAATAATCTTGGTTTCTTCCGCTAAATCCACCACACAACCCAGAGTAGAAACCCCTTTACCGAAAATAATATCAAATTCAGCAATCCTAAAAGGTGGAGCAACTTTATTTTTTGCTACTTTGACCTTGACACGGATACCAAAATCCTCTGTACCTTTTTTTAATGTTTGAATGCGGCGAATATCTAAACGCACGGAAGAATAATACTTTAACGCATTACCACCAGTTGTAGTTTCTGGGTTGCCGTAGCTAATGCCAATTTTTTGACGTAACTGGTTGATAAACATGACTGTGCAACCAGACTTACCAATATTACCAGTAATTTTACGTAAAGCTTGGCTCATTAACCTGGCTTGTAGTCCTACATGAGCATCACCCATATCCCCTTCTATCTCAGCACGGGGAACCAAAGCTGCGACAGAGTCTATAACCACAATATCCACCGCAGCAGAGCGAACGAGCTGATCTACTATTTCTAAAGCTGCTTCCCCAGTATCTGGTTGGGAAACCAGTAAATTTTCAATATCAACCCCTAAAACCTCAGCATAGGCTGGATCAAGAGCATGTTCTGCGTCTACATAGGCGGCAATTCCGCCCTTTTTTTGGATTTCAGCAACCGCATGTAAAGCTACTGTGGTTTTACCAGAACTTTCAGGACCATAAATTTCAATGACCCTGCCTTTAGGTAAACCGCCACCTAAAGCTAGATCCAGGGTCAGTGCTCCACTGGAAATAGTCTCTATTTTCATTCGGGTAGCATCGCCCAGACGCATGATTGTACCCTTACCAAAGGTACGCTCAATCTGGTTGAGTACCATATTGAGTGCTTTTTGTTTGCCAGCATTATCAGTGGTGTTAACAGCCATTCCTACCTCTATGTATACGGAATCTAGAGTATCAATTCAGTAATCATCAATTCTGTGGGAGGTGTGGGGAGTGATAAGCTTTTTGCTTTCTCTCTGTTCCCTGTCCTCCCTATCTTCCTCATCTTCCCCATCTTCTCCCTCTCACCTAACCTCAGGGATTTTAGCATTCCTGAATCGGTGTTCTAGAGTGTGTTGGGTTAGTAATCTAAATAGAACAGATATACTATTTTAGCCAGAAATTGCTGGCACATAACTCCAATATCAAAAATTTTGACAAGATTCTAACGCTTACCCATAAAGAATTAAATACCCTCACATTGAATGAAAAACACTTTTACATTAAAAAATTGAGTTTTTCAAGGGCTATTTCCCCTAAATACTGACTGCTGCTTGGGTTAGATATTTATAATCTAAAGTAGAACGGCGTAAAAAAACCGAAGTATGTAGCGGAAAGTAAAGTTGCCCCAAAATCTCGTCCCTTCTGACTTTTAAGCAGGTAGCAGAAGGCAAAGAACAGGAGGGAAAAAAGATTCTACTTAGGTAATTGGCAGTGAAAATTTTTTTATCGGGACTGCCTCCTGCCTTGTTTGTCATAACGACAATTTTCAACATCCACCTACTTATTAATTAACGCTGAGCATAATACTCTCTAAGGTTCGGAGTAGTTCTTGTTCGTTATAAGGTTTAGAGAAGTAGGCTTGAGCACCCAACTGCATTGCTAATTGTCGATGCTTTTCACTACTACGAGATGTCAACATGGCAACTGGTATCTTTTTCAGTTCTTGATTAGCTTTGACACGACCTAAAAACCCATAACCATCCACACGGGGCATTTCAATATCACAAATAACTGCTTGTACCCTTAAACCGCTTTCCAGCTTTTCCAGAGCATCTTGTCCATCTTTGGCTTGTTCTACTTGATATCCCCCTTTTTCTAAGGTGAGAGCTAAAAAACGGCGCACATTAATTGAATCATCAATAATGAGAATGCTACCTTTGTTTTTTCTCGATATTTCTACTGGTTGATTATGAGTTGGTGCTAGGAATACGCTTTTTAACCTTGCCGATGGTAGTTGATGCTCTTTGGCAGTAGCCTTGTGATTCGCAATCCAATATAATAGCTCATTAATATTTACCAACGGTACAACCCGACCATCACCGAGAATAGTACAATTACTGAAACTTTTGGGTAGAGGAATGTGACCTTCTACATTACGAATTGCAACTTCCTGTTCTCCCCAACAGCGTTCTACAACTACTGCTAGTAATTGATTTCCACTGTTGACAATCAGTACACTATTAGCATTAATTGCTGCTGGTGTTTCCAATTCATAGTGATCATAACGGGGACAATTAAATTCAAAATATTGCCCTAATCTAATTAATGGCAACATACTACCTTTGTAGTTGAGCATTTCCCTGTTTGCCATAGGGAATATTAACTCACTTTGGAGTAAAAACATTTCTTCCACCACATCGGTAGGAAATGCTAATAACATCCGGTTGGTTTCCACGAGTAATACTTTGGCAACGGAAAGGGTAAATGGTACTAGTAGATTAAATGTAGTTCCACGCCCTAATTCTGTATCGACTTTGATGTCTCCCCGCACTTGTTTGAGGTTGTTGCGGACTACATCCATACCCACTCCCCGTCCAGATAGTGCTGTGACTTGCTCACAGGTGCTAAATCCTGGTTCAAAAATTAGAGATAATAACTCTTCATCGCTGGCATTATGAATGAGATTATGATCCAAACCCATAGCAATTGCTCGGTTGCGAATTTTATCTAGGGAAACACCTTGCCCATCATCGCTAACTTTGATCACAATGCGATTATTCTGCTGTGATGCTTGAATGGTAATTAATCCCTGGTCCGGTTTACGACGACTACGGCGAATATCTGGTGTTTCAATCCCATGATCAAAAGCATTACGCAATAGGTGCATGAGGGGGTCTGTTAATGCTTCTAGGATGTTGCGTTCAATTAGGGTATTAGCTCCTTCTACCTTGAGTTGGACGTTTTTGCCATACTCTACACTTAAGTCCCGTAAAGCCCTAGGGAAACGATCAACTAGGTCGGATAGGGGTCGCATTCTCAGCCTTGTGAGCTTACTCTGTAGCTGTTTTGATGTTTTGTTGAATTTGCGAGCAATTTTATCAGTATCATCTAGGCTGACTTGCAAATCTGTTGATACTTCCTGTACCTGAACGATGGTTTCCATGACATCCTGGGACAGTAAACTTAACTCGCTATAGCGATCCATCTCTAAGGCATCAAATCCCACATTAACGGCTTGCAAGGGTTGATTATTGGCAAATGCTAATTGAGGAGAATGAAGTTCACTATTGGTAGCGATCACTGGGGATGAAAAATTGCTAGGTTGGGAATGATGGGTGGCTATTTTGTCATATCCGGTACGTAATTTTTGATTTTCTCGTTCCAAAGTTTGTACTCTCTGGGACAGATTACCAATTAATTTACGCAGTCTTTCTAGTTGTAAGTTCAACCCATTGCGCTGGATAATTATTTCTCCAAATAAATCATTAATTCCCTGTAATTCTTTACTGGGAACTCTCACGGTATTTTCCCCTAGTTCACTGCGATGACTAGCTGCAACGGGGTCAGTTTTGGGCTCCAAGGATTGGTGATCTGTATGAATCAATTCCTGGGGATTGGGGGTTGGTGCTGCTGATTCTTCTAGTATATTTTCATTGGCAAAAGCTGCTTCCAATGCCTGGAAATTAGTTGTCAAAATATCATCTTCTACCAAGTTTTCATCAGATACTTCTGTGGGCTGGGAAGGTGATGAAGATTGATCAGGGAGATTCGTGGATGCTGAAGCAATATCATCCAAGGAAATTTGTCTGGGTAAATTATCCAATTGATTGGTTAATACCAGAGCTTGCGATCGCCTCCAGGCATTTAGGGCTGCTTGAGCAATTTTTGCGACATTTTCTGATGTACTGGTTTCTAAATGACTAACAACTGATTGACAAAGTTCGGTAAATGCCTGCAACAGCAACATTTCCCCTAAACCACCCAATTCCATTGCCATTGTACTGACTTCTTCTTGTAAGTTGGATTGAGAAGTATCTGTCAATATTGCTTCTAAACGCTGTAAACTTCCTTCTACTTCTGTTTCAAACAAAAGAGGAATAATGTCCTGCCCTTCTTCTGGTGAGAGGATAGTTGTAGCATTTTCCGGGGTGGGATCACCCAAGTGATTGTGTAATTTTGTAAATACTGGGTAACAATTACTTTCTAACCACTGCTCATCAATAATATTGCCTTCTGAATGTAAATCCACTATCTGACGCAACCAATCAACTCCAGAGAGTAGTAAGCTTTGCAATTCAGTATCTAAATGCAAAGATTTTTTCTGAGTTTTTAAAACCTTAAAACAGTCTTCCAAACGGTGAGATAAGTTCGATAGTTCACGAAATCCCATCATTCCTGCTCCACCTTTGATTGAGTGAGCAGCTCGCAGGGCAGCATTAATTTTTTCTAATTCAATCCGTTTGCTGGAGTTGATTTCTAATAATACGCTTTCCAGGGTATTCAGATAATCCGTTGCTTCCTCCAGGAACTGCATCTGAATTTCTAATTCTTTATCTTTTGACATGGTATTTATCCTTGTTTAAGAGTCATTAGTTTTGAACAAAAACAAAAAAACTGACCGGAAGAAGCAAGGGGAAAAAGGTGCAGAGGGCAGGGGGAATGCCATTTTTCCCTTGCTGTGGAGCGTAGCGAAACAAGGTTTCAAGCCCTCTGAAGTTGCTCTTGATGAGGAAACCCACAAAACCACACTTCTCTCCAAATTTATTCATGGAAGCTCCCCTGCTCCCCTGCCTCTTTGTGACAACTAACAACTAACTTACTCGGAAGGTACCAACAGTCGCTTGTAACTGTTGAGAAATCTCCACAGTTTGTTGCAAAGAAGCAGAAACTTGACGGGAAGATTCACTACTTCCCTGGGAAATCGAAGCGATTTCTCTCATCAATTGACTGACAGTTTGAGCCGTTTGTACCTGAGATGTGGTGGCAGCAGAAACTGACTGTACAAGGGAATCAATTTGGCGAGATACTGCAAAAATTTGATATAAACTCTGTTTGGTACTATCAACAATTTGTGTACCTTCTACTACTTGGGTAACACCTAATTCCATAGCCTGTACCAAGTCACTGGTTTCTTGTTGAATGTTTTCCACAATTTTTGCTATCTCTTGAGTAGCAGCACCGGATCGAGTTGCTAATATTCCTACTTCTTCTGCAACTACTGCAAACCCTTCTCCTTCTTCCCCTGCACGAGCTGCTTCAATCCCAGCATTAATCGCTAATAAATGGGTCTGCATGGCGATTTCATTAATTAAAGAAACAACATGGGTAATTTGCTGGGTAGATTCTCCCAAACGCTTGACTTTCTTCCCTGTATCACCCATTGTTTCTCTCAAGGAAAGGATATTTTGTACAGTCAATTCCATCGCTTGTCCACTTTCCTGAGTCGTGGTAGCAGCTTGATTTGCCACTGCGGCAGCTTCTTGAGCACTGGATTCCAGAGTGATCATGGAATCATTCATTTGGTCTACTGCATCTAATACATGATTGATTTCCGTAGTTTGAGTCAGTGCTGACTCTGCTAGTTGGCGAGTGGCTGTTTCACTAGTTTCCAAGGAATTGTTTACCTGAGTGGCTGTTTCTTGAACTTGAGTCACAATTAAACGCAAACTTTCGATAATTGAATTAAAAAAGTCAGCTACAGTACCTATTTCTCCGGATGTGATTTCAGCTCGTACTCTTAAGTCACCACTAGCAACACCTTCTACATCATTTAGTAAATCTAAAATTTGAAGTTGTAGTTGCTCTTTTTGTTGCTGTTCTTTTTCTCTTGCTTGTTCTAACTCTTCTAAAACGTTGGCTTGTTCTAATGCATAGCCAACTTGAGTGACTAGCTGTTTAAATAAGTCTATTTCTTTTTGTTGCCAATTATGGGGAGCTTGGCAATGATGGACAATCATTAATCCGACCAACTCTCCACGATTCATAATTGGAGCAATCAAGTTAGCTTTAACTGCATACTTCTCCAACATTTCTATGTAGCACTGAGCATTAGTCATGGTCAGCTCTTTGTAAATGTCAGATATTGCTTTTACCTGTACCTTACCATCCTGATCACTTTGCTCATGACGTTCTCGCAAACAAGGATCGTCTATTTCTTCTCCCAGAATCGAGGAGCAGTCTGCTGCTAATGATTCGGCAATGACTTTGCCATGGCAATTTTCTGGATTGAATTGATAGATAATTGTGCGATCGGCATTTAATGCATAACGAATTTGCTCGACAGATGTAGTAAAAATATCTTGTTTTTCGAGAGTTTCTCTAGTTAGGAAGGTGACATCTGCAAGTGACTTTTCACTGGTGGAATCTAATTTTTTTTCTGTTAATAGCAGCTGCAATTGTTCTGCCATCTGGTTAATACTGTGACCTAAAACACCCAATTCATCCTGGCGATTGATGTGTAAACGGGTATTAAAATCTCCTTGACCAATTTTTGTCACTGCTGTTGTGGCTTGAAGAATTGGTTGCGTAATCCTACGTGCTAACCAAGCTGCGATCGCTACTACAATTAATACTGTTAATCCCGTAGCAATGGCAATGGTTAACAGTAATTCTCTTGAGGATGCAAAGGTATTATTTTTATTGGTGGCAGTTAGTACTTTCCATTGCGAATTCGGTAAATCTGTCAAGGTAGGTACAGGCACATAGTTAACTAATTCTGCTGCATGATTTTGATTATCTACAACAAAATTACTCTTTTGTTGCCCATTTTTTAATAGTTTATATTTGGCTGTAATTTTTTTACCAATATCTTGGTTTTTCGAACTCAATAAAATACTTCCTAAACTATCAACTACATGGTAATTTTGCTCTACTCCACTCAGTGTATATTTTTTCAGGATTGGTTCAATTAGCTTAATTGGCATCCTAGCTCTGATAATGGCATTAGTTTCCCCCGTATCAGGATTTTTGATTGGTGCCACTATGTACACACTTTTCTTACCTGAACTCTGGGATGCCATTACGGGAGTAATATATGGAAGATTTGTTTCCTTGACTTTTTGGAAGTAAGAACGATCTTGATTATTTGCCAGGGTATCACCTGTAGATTGGACAATCCTATCTCCATTCAGGTCAAAAATTGCAATGCTGTCATACACCTGATGGACTGCGATAAATTTATCTAGGATCTCCTGTTTTGTTTGTCCATTTATATCATTCCAGCTACTGCGATTTAGTATAGGCAGACTTACCAAAATCTCAATATCTCGATAACGTTCCGAGATAAAAAGTTTAACTTTATCTGCAAATTCTGTGGCTGCTGCTTGATTTTGGGATACCTTCTGTGTAAAAGAATCAGTGACTAATTTATTTGCCAAAAATCCCACACCCAAAATAGGCAAAGTACTAATAGCGATCGCAAAAATAATTGCTTTTGTTTGTAAACCAATCTTTTTATAAATTTTAATTAGCCGATTCTGATTACTACTATCATTTATATTTTGATGAGATATCGTTGGAGAAACATGAGTATTTTTTAATAAAGATGAATCTTGTGATTGATTTTTGAGCTTATTGCTCTGTACATCATCTGTTTGATTGAACATAAATTATTATCCTATGTGTATATGAATAAGCTACTACAGCATATTTTTCATGAATACAATTTAATCAATCTGAAGTAGAGAAGATTGCACAATTGCTGGAGCATCTAGTACTAACAATGTTTCTTGCCCCTGAACAACACAGCCTCTTAAATAGGGAACTAAACTAGTTGCTACTTGCCCTATGGGAGAGCGAATATCATCAGGCATAAATTTAATAGTACCTTTGACATTATGTACAACTAAACCCAACAACATTGATTCAACTTTAATCACGATGATATTAAATTGTCGGCTCCGATAATGAGTAGATTCTAAATTGAGAATCATAGGTAAATCAACAGCCCAGATAATGCGGCTTCGCCAACTCATTAAACCCATAATAAAAGCTGGCATATTCGGCATAGGAGTTATGATTTCTCCCGGTACAACAATTGCTTCTTGAGTATGTTTGACAGATAATATAACAGAGGTTAATGGATTCAGGTAAAAATTAAGATAAGCCTCTCCCTGAGTTTTGCTATTGTTGTGTAAAATTTGAGAACTATTCATAGGTTTTAGAAGTAAAGAATATTGTTCAAATCAATCTCGGAATCACTCATAAATAGATTTTAATTAATTTGTGACATGATAATTTTTGCTAGCAATTAGTCAAAATACATCAACTCATTATAATTAGATATGTGAATCAGAACAGGCAAAAAATAAGTACACATTACAAAAATTATTGGCTAGCTACCAAATGTTTAAATACTATTTTCAATAAATCTGCTTGGTTAAATGGTTTAGTTAAATAGCCTGATGAACGAACCATTTTTGCTTTTGCCTTATCTAAAAATCCTGTTCTTCCAGTCACCATAATAATAGGAGTATTCTTAAATGTCGAATGTCTCCGGAGTAAAGAGCATAACTCATAACCATCTAAATTTGGCATTTCCACATCAAGCAGAATGAGATCCGGTTTACTACGTAGAATTTGTATTAAAGCTTTGACTGGATCATTAATTGTAACTACAGAGAATTCACTTTCATCCAAAAAGCTTTTGATAGACTGCAATATAGTAGGACTATCATCGATACAGGCAATAGTATAGAGATGGTCAATCGATGAATTTAAATTTGAATTTTGCTCATACTTGGAATGTTCAAAATTGTTTTGGGGTAACGGTGAGATAAATTGTTCTTGTGGAGGAGAAAAACTATGATTCCGCAATACTGTAACAGAATCATCAATTACATTTGTAGAGTGAATATTTTGTTGAAATTTTAATTTGTTTTGGCAATGTTCCACTAATAGCCGCATTTCTAATCGACAAAACTTAGGTAATCCATCTAATGAGGATTCCGGAGTAAAATCATATTTAGCTTCCTTTAAAGTCAAAAACGACTCTAGAGCTTCTTTTGCTAATTCATCTATCAAAATCGCTGCTTCAGTTGTATTAATATAATCTTGTTCTACTAAATGGCAAATTACAC
>NZ_FYBH01000231.1 GCF_900185595.1 Calothrix rhizosoleniae SC01 | reverse complement strand
GATTATCTGATTCCCCCTCAAAATATCGACCCAATCCCCTCAACAACAGCATGGGTAGCCCATTTAGCCTTTCCCAAAGGCAGCTTGTCTATGAAAATGCAGAATGAAATTGGCACTATTTTTGGCGATCGCGACTTTGAAGCACTATTTTCAACACAAGGACAACCAGCTAAAACTCCTTGGCGATTAGCCCTCGTATGTGTGCTGCAATATATTAAAATTCCTTAGTAAAAAGGAAAAACTATACTTTAGATAATTAATGGTGAAAAATTTTTTTCATCGGCACTGCCTTTTTCTAGCTTGAAAAACAAAAATAGATATTTCAAAAAACCTATTATTTGCCAAACAAACTGCCAAACTAGTTTAAAATACTTTACACTAGTCTCATCCCCTTGCGGTGGAATCATAGTTTTGACCGCAAAGGAAGCAGAGAATAATTTGCTCCTCGTTGCCTTGTATCTCATGGTATAAGCGAACTTTCTAGGACAATCCTAAATCCTGCCACTTGCTAACCTATGGAGAAATCCACGCAAAATAGTGGCTCTCGAACCCACAAACTTAGTGAAAACATTCGTCAAGGAGAATTACACCAATGGGCGGTGAAATGTTAAACGCAGTACTTTTGTCCTTTGGCTTAATCTTCGTAGGTTGGGCTGTAGGCACATTATTGTTGAAAATTCAAGGCGTAGAAGAATAGAAATTCTTAATATCTAATCCCGAAAAGCAAGAGACTGACATCAAGTCTCTTGCTACCATATCCGGGATATTTTTTTTGTAAACATATGTTTACATATATAATTCTGATAAGATTTTTTATAAAACTTTACTAATTGTTACGAAACTCCATGACAATATTAATAGTTGGTGCTACTGGCACCTTAGGAAGACAAGTAGCTCGTCATGCTATTGATGAGGGGTATAAGGTACGTTGTCTAGTCCGAAACTTTAAAAAAGCTGCATTTTTGAAAGAATGGGGTGCGGAACTAGTGCGAGGTGACTTATGTGTCCCAGACAGTTTGACTCCAGCCTTGGAAGGTGTAACCGCAGTCATAGATGCTGCTACAGCCCGTCCCACTGATTCTTTGAGTATTAGAAAAGTGGATTGGGAAGGAAAAGTAGCTTTGATTCAAGCAGCAAAAGCTGCTAAGGTAGACCGTTTTATTTTCTTATCAATTTTGAATGCCGACAAGTATCCTGAAGTACCGTTAATGGAAATTAAGCGGTGTACGGAGCTATTTTTGGCAGAATCAGGTTTAGACTATACCATTTTGCGTCTAGCTGGCTTTATGCAGGGCTTAATTGGTCAGTATGGAATTCCGATTTTGGAAGGACAGCCAGTATGGGTGACAGGGGAATCCTCTCCCATTGCTTACATGAATACCCAAGACACTGCCAAATTTGTAGTTCGAGCTTTATCCCTAAAAGAGGCAGAGAATAAAGCATTTCCAGTGGTAGGGACTCGTGCTTGGAGTGCAGAAGAAATTATTCGTATCTGTGAAGGATTATCTGGGAAAGAGGCAAAAATTACCCGAATGCCAATTAACTTATTGCGTACTGTGCGTAGACTTTTACGCTTCTTTCAGTGGAGCTGGAACGTGTCGGATCGGTTGGCATTTACGGAAGTTATTGCCAGTGGCAAACCACTTGACGCTCCTATGGAAGATGTATATGAGATTTTTGGCTTCGATGTGAATGAAACCACAACCCTAGAAAGCTATTTACAAGAATACTTTAACCGGATTATGAAAAAGCTTAAAGAACTTGATTATCAGAAAACAAAAACCAAGAAGAAGAAGGCAAAAAAGTCCCCCTTCAAAAATGTTAATAATCAATAGTCAACAGACTACAAAGATTACTTATTAATTTTGGACTAATGACTAGATTGTCCAAAGTATGTAACGATAACATAATACAAAGCATCGCTTAGAATTTGGATATTTGAGTGTGCCGAAAGTAGGCATTATTTACAATAGTGTGAAACCAATAGCGAGTCGCATCGCTGTGGAACTTCAAGAAAAGCTCAGTGCCGTTGGTTGGGAAGTATGTCTCACAAACGGCATTGGCGGAATGCTGGGCTACTCGAAGCCAGAAAGCCCCGTTTGTCATACCCCAATCAGGGGGCTAATACCACCAGGCTTTGATGCAGAAATGCAGTTTGCTGTGGTATTGGGAGGAGATGGAACCGTATTGGCTGCATCTCGTCAAGTAGCCCCTTGTGGAATCCCCATATTGACAGTAAATACTGGTCATATGGGATTTTTGACAGAAGCTTATATCAACCAGATACCCCATGCGATTGACCAGGTAATAGCTGGTGATTATGAAATTGAAGAACGAGCAATGCTTACCGTCCAAGTATTTCGTGAGAATACAGTGTTGTGGGAAGCTCTTTGCTTAAATGAGATGGTGTTGCATCGAGAACCATTGACCTCCATGTGCCATTTTGAAATTGCCGTGGGTCATCACGCACCAGTTGACATTGCTGCGGATGGTGTGATTATTTGTACACCAACTGGTTCAACTGCTTATTCTCTGAGTGCGGGAGGGCCAGTGTTAACTCCTGGAGTCCCTGCATTACAATTAATTCCCATCTGTCCACATTCCTTGGCATCTAGGGCGTTGGTCTTTCCAGATAGTGAAGCCGTAAATGTTTACCCTGTAAATACACCCAGATTAGTCATGACAGTGGATGGAAATGGAGGGTGTTATATATTACCTAAAGATAGAGTGTACTTAGAGCGATCGCACTATGTTACCCGCTTCATTCGTCTCCAATCACCAGAATTTTTCCGTATTTTGCGCGAAAAATTAGGTTGGGGTTTACCACACATTGCTAAACCTACATCAGTAGAATTACCGTAATTTCAATTAATAGTTGTTGGTTGTTAGTTGTTGGTTGTTGGTTGACAGTTAGGAGTATTTAATTCTTTCCCTCCCTCACTCTTCCCCTCCCTCACTCCTCCTTGAGCTGATGTCCGGATATTATTGCATATAGGAAGCTTATTTTATATAAATATAGTCCGCCAACACCCTTTCATCCAAAATCAAAATAGATATGACCTTTGCTCACACTCCTTGTGTTTTGGTAGTTGAGAGTGACGAAAACCTGGCACACAAATTGGCTTTTGATTTAAAAGAAGCTGGTTATCATCCAATTGAGGCTCATGATGCCATGATGGGCTTGCAGTATAGTCAGGAATATCAACCCGCTTTAGTAGTAATTGATCGCTTGCTTGCGGGTGAGTCAGGAATTTCGTTGTGCAAAAATATTCGCCATCATGGCAATACATCTCCTTTACTCATGTTAATGGCAAGGGAGAGTGTTGAAGATAGGGTAGCTTGTTTAGAAGCTGGAGCTGATGATTACTTTCTCAAACCCTATCGCTCTGAAGATTTTCTCAAATTGGTTAAATTATATTTACAACCCAATACAGGTACCTCAGAACAACTACGTTTTGGTGATTTATTGTTAGATATTGCCACACGGCGAGCGATTCTCAACGAACGAGCTATAGATTTAACTATGAAGGAATTTGAACTCCTGAAGTACCTGATGGAACATCCCCGTGAGGTATTAACTAGGGAACAAATTCTGGAAAATGTTTGGGGTTATGACTTTATGGGCGAATCTAATGTGATTGAAGTATATATTCGCTACTTGCGTCTCAAAATTGAAGATGAAGGTCAAAAACGCTTAATTCAAACAGTACGCGGTGTTGGATATGTGTTGAGAGATTCTTAGGCGCAAATCAAAAGTGTACTGCTCATAGGTTTTATGTTTCAACAATCTCCTAATCTAATTGTGTAGTTATATAAACGATTTCATGACTTTTGTTCTAGATACCAATCAAACTTGGTTAAAGAACTTGAATTATGTTTACGAATTGTTGAGAATTCCCTCGCCTTTAGGTCTATGCTTTACCCACAACTCCTAAAACCCTTACAGGATAGGAGAGACAAGGGAGAGGGGGAAGAGAGAAAGAAGGAAAGAGTGAAAGAGTGAAAGATAAAAAATCTTAACTTCCAACCATCAACCATCAACTATCAACCATCATTCCCTCACTCCCCCACTCCCTCACTCCTTACACTTCTTTGTTTCACCCTTAACTTGAGCTAAAAATGAAAACTGTATCAAAGGGACAAGGGATGAAGCTAACCTTAGCTTAAACTTGTTTGTGAAAATCACTTTAATTGATATTTCCTTATGGACGCTACGGCACTTTGGCAACGATACCAGCAATGGTTATATTTCCACGAAGGATTAGGATTGTACTTGGATGTAAGCCGGATGCGCTTTGATGATGCCTTTGTGGAGGCTTGTCGTCCAAAGTTCAAGAAAGCTTTTGTAGAGATGGCTGAACTGGAGAAAGGGGCTATTGCGAACCCAGATGAAAACCGCATGGTAGGACATTACTGGCTGCGTAATCCCGATTTAGCACCAACTCCAGAACTTACTCAAGAAATTGCCAATAGCATTGAGCAAATCGAAGCATTTGTGGAACAAGTCCACACTGGTGGGATTCATCCTCCCCAAGGACCTCGTTTTACGGATATTCTCTCGATTGGGATTGGTGGCTCTGCCCTAGGTCCCCAATTTGTGGCTGAAGCATTAGCCTCAGAAGTACCACCCCTTCAGATTCACTTTATTGATAATACTGATCCCGTAGGTATCGATCGCATACTTTCTCATTTGGGTGATCGTTTATCTAGTACTTTGGTATTAGTAATTTCTAAGTCTGGAGGTACTCCCGAACCTCGTAATGGCATGGTAGAGGTGAAACGGGCTTTTGCTGCTCAGAATTTAGACTTTGCCAAAAATGCGATCGCTATCACTATGGATGGTAGTAAATTAGATAACATTGCCACTTCAGAAGGGTGGTTGGCAAAGTTTCCCATGTATGACTGGGTAGGAGGACGCACTTCAGAAATGTCTACTGTGGGGCTAGTACCTGCTGCTTTGCAAGGGATTGATATCCGTGCCATGCTCCAAGGGGCAAAGGAAATGGATGACGCTACCCGAGTTGCCAATTTAGAAAATAATCCCGCAGCTTTACTAGCTTTATCTTGGTACTTTGCAGGTAATGGTAAGGGAGAAAAAGACATGGTTGTCCTACCTTATAAGGACAGCTTACTATTATTTAGCCGTTACTTACAACAGCTAGTAATGGAATCACTAGGTAAAGAAAAAGACCTAGATGGCAACATTGTCTATCAAGGCATTGCTGTTTATGGTAATAAGGGCTCTACTGACCAACATGCCTATGTACAGCAGTTACGTGAAGGTGTACCCAACTTCTTTGCTACCTTGATTGAAGTGTTGGAAGATCGTCCCGGTAAATCTTCAGAAATCGAACCAGGAATTACTCCAGGAGATTATCTTTCTGGTTTTCTTCAAGGAACTAGACAAGCATTGTATGAAAATCACCGCGATTCAATTACGGTGACAATTCCCCAAGTCAATGCCCGCACTGTAGGAGCATTAATTGCTTTATATGATCGGACTGTGGGTTTATATGCCAGCTTGGTAAATATTAATGCTTACCACCAACCAGGAGTAGAAGCAGGGAAAAAAGCTGCGGCGGCGATTCTGGAATTACAGACACAAGTCATGGAAGTGTTGAAAAAAGAGTCAACACCAATTTCTTTGGCAACTTTAGCGCAAAAAGCTGGTATGCCAGAGAAAATCGAGTCCATGTATATGATTGTGCGTCATCTCCATGCCAACCAACGTGGTGTAGTTTTAGAAGGTAATCTTGGACAACCTGCTAGCTTAAAGGTTGCTGTCAGTTTATAGTTCTATTCTCATTTTCCTACCTACATGAGTATTCTCAATTGAGAATACTCATTGCTTTTAACCATGATCAATACCATGCAAAATTGGCATAGTAAACAAACCCCAAGCTAAACCTGTAACTAACCCAAAAGGTATAACTAGGTAATTATGAAAACTCCAAATACCAAAAACTTGTGCTGCTAACTCCAAAGGATAAGCCATCATTAACACACTAGCGATCGCGACACCACTCCAATTATACTGAGACAGCCAGTAAAAACCTTTACCACTAGTAACTGCATATAATAATCGAGTGATCAATAAGCCTGTAACTGTACCGTAGCAACGCATACACACAGCCATAATAAATGGTGGTGCTAACTCTACACCCATAGTTGGCTGGGGACAGACATGAATGCCCATAAAATAAATAATATCGGCAATTATAGGTAAAATTGGCAAACCAGATGCTGCTAAAAAAGGAGCAACCACTGGACCAATAACCATTCCTGTTAATAGAAAGTCAGCAATAAAACTGCTCCAAAGAATTGATGGCTTATTGGCGTTCCCTACTTGTTGCATTATTTCTCCTACTTGATGATTTCAGACAGTTCCAGGATTTTATTGCTCACAAATTTAGAATAATATATATAGCACTACCAAAGCACGTTAAGACATTTTTGAAGCACCAAACCTATGAACAGTAAACTTATTACTTATTACTTATTACTTATTATTTATTACTTGCGCGTAGCGCTATACCTCTTGTATCTGGGAAAGTGACATACTCCACACACTCCCCTTCAGATGAGTGTGAGCTTCTCAGCGACTCTAGGCAACCCCAGACATTGACTGAGCTTTTTTAGACAGGGCGTGTGTCCCACGCTTCCTGATGTTGATTGCTGCGTTGAGGTCACGACATATTGATGTGTGGCAAACTGGGCAATTATGTACCCGTTGCGATAAACTTTTCTTTACTTTGTGACCACAATTTGAGCATTCTTGAGAAGTTCCATGAGGCTTTACTGGGATTACCAACAAACCAGCATTTTCGGCTTTGTTTGAAAGTATTGAAAGGAATTGTCCCCAACCAGCATCATGAATACTTTTAGCAAGTCTAGTTTTAGCTAGACCTTTTATATTTAGCTTTTCAACAGCTATTACATCATATTTTTTGAGCAGTTGATTAGCCGTTTTAAAATGAAAATCTTTACGGGTATCTGCAACTTTTTTATACTTGATACCCAATTTTTTAATAGCTTTTTGACGACGGTTAGAATCCTTTTTACGTCTTGAAACTCGTTTTTGAGCTTTACGTAATTGGCGTTCAGATTTACGTAAATATTTCGGTGCAGAAATTCGGGTGTTATCAGAGGCAACATAAAAATCGATTAAACCTACATCAACGCCTACGATGTTATTAGAATCAAAGTCGGGCTTAACCATAGGTACGGACTGATCATCAAGACTTAGAGTTACATAGTAGCCGTCAGCTTTTTTAGTAACAGATACAGTTTTGATGGTAAAACCAACAGGAATAGGTCTATGAACAATTACCTTAACATCCCTAATCTTTGAAAGAGTGATTCTATCCCCTACAAAATGATGTTGTTTGAATTGGGGATAAGTAAAAGTTCTGTAACGACATGACGCTTTAAACCTTGGTCTACCGGACTTTTTCCCATTACAATCGCCTTTCAACCATCTGTCAAAAGTTATCTCAACTTTTTTCGGGACTTCTTGTAATACTTGACTGTGAATGTTTTTGTACCAAGTTCTATCCTTTTTTAGCTGTCTTAAAGATGCTTTTTGGTTGTAATAGTTGGGTTTCTCTTTTAATTCAGGAAGATAACAAACAAGAGGGCATCTATCAATATAACATCTATTTTGCTCATACCAATTTAATCTTTTAACCAACAAATAATTGTATTGATACCGCAACATTTCTAGGGTGTTGTCGATAGTTTCACGTTGATTTTTTGTCGGCTTGATTTTGTATTGGTATGAAATTCTCATGGTTTTAAATTGTTTATCGACCTATATATAAGTTATCATAAATGTACGCACATAATTCGTACATTTAGGAAGAAAAAAAGATTGTAAATAAGGTTGATTGATAGAAGATTGAATCAGCTGCGTTTATATTCAATAGCTATGGATAAAACCATGACAGCAATAATCGAAGATTTTATAGACACACTTCCAGAACAGAATATTGGTAAAAACTCAACTACCCCACTGACTGTCAAGCCTACGGCTTAATTCGGTTGTAGGGTGTTTCTTTTTTACCTCGCAATTCATGAGGCAGCGCGGTTTTGGGGAGCCAGCATTGTAGACGGGTTTCCCGTCGCAGACGACTGGTGTTGGTTTCCCCCATGAGCGACTGCCATCTCAACGCCTCCTTGTCAGGTAGGCGTGAGGCTTCTTGTTGTTATAGCTAAAACCCGGAGAAATAGGTAAACTTTATGGTTTAACAACAACGTTCTTGACATCCTTCTTCACCTAAGCCATAAAGTGGGCTAAGAATTTCCCATCATCAGTTATCTAATGTCTCATAAAATTACTCAGGGTTTACTTCTACTACTGCTATTCACTACCCATATTGGTTTTACTTCCCCAGCAGCAACAGCACAAACTACAAAAAAAACTAGAAAAACTATTTGTACCAGCCAATTAACCACTGCTGTAGATGCTGTAGTTAATCGACCTTTATTTAATCGGGTACGTTGGGGAATCTTAGTCAAAAATCAGGATTCCAATCAAACTCTCTATATACGTAATGCTCAAAAATACTTTGTTCCTGCTTCTAACACCAAACTACTAACCACCGCCGCCGCATTACAAGCACTAGAACCTAATTTCCGCATTCGTACCTCTGTTTATCAAGATGGTGAAGGTATTTTGCGAGTAGTAGGTAGGGGAGATCCTAGCTTGAAGGATGCTCAATTAGAAAGTTTAGCCAAGCAGTTACGCCAGAAGGGTATTCGCCAAATCAAAAAGTTAATTGCTGACGATAGTTATTCCCAAGGGGATATTATTCACCCTAGTTGGATGTGGGAAGATGTGCAATATTACTACGGCGCACCAGTCAATAGCTTAATTTTAAATGAAAATGCTTCCATATTAAGAATCTATCCCCAAACCTTGGGCAAACCACTAAAAGTTAAGTGGGATCAGCCCACAGAAGCATATCGGTGGCGAGTGGAAAATAATTCCGTCACCATTGCTCAAGGGGAATCGAGTTTTGTAGAAGTAACTCGGGATTTAAAAGGACCTATATTGCGAATTAATGGTCAATTAGGGGTTGGTTCTCGACCTGATATTACTGCGATCGCTGTTTTCGATCCGATTGAACATTTTATGCGTCATTTCCGGATACATTTGGCTAGAGAAGGAATTTCTGTAGCTAGGACATTTACAGCAGTTGGTAGTAGGAATGAAAGGGAATTAGCAGCTGTAGAATCTCCACCATTATCTAAGTTGTTATTGGAGACTAATATTAATAGTAATAATTTGTTCGCTGAGGCTTTATTAAGAGCTTTGGCTAGTAAAAGTACCCAAAAGAATCAGCAGAATGTAGCTAATGTCGGGTTAAAAATTCTCCAAACAACATTAAATCAGTTAGGAGTAAATCCCCAAAGTTATCAAATTGTGGATGGTTCCGGGCTTTCTCGCAAGAACTTAATTAGTCCAGAAGCCTTAGTCCAAACCTTACAAGGAATGGCAAAATCTCCCCAAACAGAAGTTTTTCGTGCTTCTCTTCCCATTGCAGGTGTTAGTGGTACTTTAAGAAATCGGATGAAAAATACACCCGCGACAGGAATTGTGCGAGCTAAAACAGGTACCCTTACCGGTGTTGTCACCCTTTCTGGATATGCAAATCCTCCTCAGTATGATCCCATAACTTTCAGCATTATGGTGAATCAAACCGGACAACCAAGTTCAGTTATGAGAAAAGCTGTAGATGAAATTGTTGTGATGCTAGCTCAGCTCAAAAGTTGTTAATTGATGAAATACAAATAACCAATCACCAAAATAGGGAGTAGGGAGTAGGGAGTAGAGAGTAGGGAGTAGGGGAAGAGGAAAAATATCCTACTCCAGGATGGTTTGGAGCGCGAAGCGCGAAGCGTCTCCTGAAAGGAGATAGCGTGTCCGGTAGGACATAGCT
>NZ_FYBH01000124.1 GCF_900185595.1 Calothrix rhizosoleniae SC01 | reverse complement strand
TACTTATTACGCTTAATTCCAGTATTTTCTTGATCTAATAAATATTTATCCATAAAAGACTTGTTACTCAGTTTATGAGGAGTTGAGTTCAAATAAAATCTGAACGGATCAACTCGTAACTTAACTCACATCCTGCATCTGATCGAATAAACCGGTAAAAAGCAAATAAAGAGTACCAAAATGTGTAGATGAGAGTTATATATTCAATATTTTAAAGTAATTAATACAACTTAGACTATAGTAATATTACATAATAAACTTCAAAAAAAGATTACGCGAACGCTTACCGCTCACTAATTTCAATTTCAGACCTTACAACTCTTGAAAAACGGGTTAAATTCAAAGAATTTGAGCACCTAATCTCAGTTTTTCTTTAATTAAAATTTTATATATTAAATAATGAAACAGAATCGAGCCATTATTCAAGTAAAAAAATTACGACAGTTTTATAAAAATTTTGCTGCTGTTAACGATATTGATTTTGAAGTATATCCTGGGGAAATATTTGGCTTGATCGGAACAAATGGTGCCGGAAAAACTTCTATCATCAAAGCCTTAGCTGGCGTACAACCCATAACTTATGGCACGGTTGAAATTATGGGAAAACACCCCTCAATTGTACGTTCTTCCCTGGGATATTTAACACAACAGTTTTCATTGTATTCTGATTTGAGCATAGACGAAAATCTACGTTACTATGTCAAAACACGTCGTCTTCCGGAAGAAATCTTTCAATCTCGCCGCAAGCAGTATCTCCAATGGTTAGGCTTAAAACCTTTTGCTAATAGATTGGCAGGTCATTTATCTGGTGGTATGAAGCAAAAGCTAGCCCTTTGCTGCATCTTAATAACCCAACCCCGAATTCTATTACTGGATGAAGTCTCCACAGGTATTGATGCAGTTTCCCGCCATGAGATTTGGAGCTTTTTATCAAAAATTGCTCGCGCAGGAACTACTATCGTAGTTTCAACTCATTATCTAGATGAGGCGGAAAGATGCGATCGCGTTGCTTTAATCCACAGGGGTACTATTAAAGAAATCGGAACTCCAGAAGAATTAAAGAATAGAATAGATTTACAATGTTTTGAAGTTGTACCTGACGATCCATTTTTAGCATCGGGAGCAATTTTTGCAGCAACGGAACAAGCTTTAAAAAATGAGATCGCTACCAAACCCAATTCTATCGTAGACGTACAAAGTTTAGGCGATCGCCTAGTAGTTTTTCTCCACAAAGAAGTACGATTTCCAGAGAAAAAGATACAAGAAATATTAAATTTTCACCAGTTACCTGTCACTAGTATCAACCCTGATCGTCCTACTCTGGAAAATGTTATGGCTTATAACTTACAGGAAACCTCCTCAGCCAAAGCACGTTTTCCGGAAGTGGGATCTGTATCTTCTTTACCCTCCATTGACAACTTTGGCAGTAATTGGATACTTAATGTTGATGGTGCCAGCAAAGCTTACGGTAAATTTCAGGCAGTGCAACCCCTCAACTTGAGGATTAATAGAGGGGAAATTTGTGGTCTGTTGGGAGCTAATGGTGCTGGTAAAACAACTTTAATGAAGTTATTATGCGGGCTGCTCGTTCCTAGTAGGGGTAAAATCGGCTTTACATCTGAGTATTTGTCTCTCTCTTCACCTTCAGTTAAGCAAAAAATTGGCTACATGAGTCAAAAATTTGCTTTGTATCCTAGTCTGACCATTCTCGAAAATTTGTCTTTTTTTGGTCGAGCCTATGGAGTTAGCAATCAGCAACTTAAGACTCGTATTGCTTGGCTACTGGAAACATTCGACTTGACTGGGCACGCTAATGTGCGGGTAGCTAATCTTTCTGGAGGTAATAAACAGCGAGTTGCTTTTGGTGCAGCTATTTTACACCAACCCGATATCTTATTTCTGGATGAACCTACCAGTGGGATGGATATTCTAGTCAGGCGACATTTCTGGCAAATTCTGCAAAAATTTGCTCGCCAAGGTACAGCAATTGTTGTCACTACCCACTCGATGGAAGAAGCAGAATACTGTACTAATTTGTTGTTTATGAGGTCAGGAAAACTAATTGTTCGTGGTTCGCCAAAAAATATCAAAATGCAACAGAAAGGGGTTTTAGTCGAAATTTTATCCAACTCTCCCAAAAAAAACCTGTATAACTTAGAACAGCAGTTTGAACCTTGGCGCATAATTCTGATGAGCGATCGCATTCAGATAATTTTAGAGCAACCCTCAGATATTTCTCGACTAGAAAACTACTTAGCTGCTGTAGAAACTGAATCTTACCAAATTACTCCTATTCCCTTCTCTTTAGAAGCAGCATTTCTCAAAATTGCCAAACACCCTTAGAGGATGATAGGGAAATGGAAACAATTTTAGCTCAGTGTATCAAAGAATTATTACAGTTTCGTCGCAATCGCCTAGCAGCAGCATTGGTTTTCTTGTTACCTTTAATGACCATGGTGATTTTTGGCTTTGCCATTCGTCTGGAAATTAAAGATGTGCCATTAGCAATCAGAGATTTTGACAATAGCCCCCTCAGTCGAGGTTATATCGAGCAGGTGTTTGCCACTAATCAGTTTAAGCCCTTAGCAGCCACAACGAAAGATGGCACGGACTTACTGGACAGGGGAATGGCTCAAGCAGTAATCATCATACCTCCCAACTTTTCACGTCAATTGCAAAAACAAAAAATCAATGCCATCCAGGTGTTAATTGATGGTACAGATGTGAACAACGCTAGAGTAATCCAAAACAGTCTTCGTGCTACCACTCAATTTTTCCTAGAAAAGCAAGGTTTTCAGATTCAGAGTCCTGACGTTTTACCCCATACCCGTATTTGGTTTAATCCTGGGCGAAAAGAATCTCTGTTTATTGTGCCTGGAGTATATGCTGTTGTGTTATTTACCTATCCCGCTTTGGTAACAGCAATGGCAATGGTACGAGAGAAAGAACAAGGAACATTGGTGCAATTCAAAGCATCAGGGATGAGTGCTTGGGAGTTTCTTTTAGGTAAGGTTTTAGCCTATGTATTGATTGCTATTGGCGAGACAGTATTATTAATGGGATTGGGGGCAGTACTTTTTAATGTTTGGCCAGTAGGAAATCCTTGGCCATTAATCATTGGCACTATAGTATTTTTGATGGTAAGTGTGATTTACGGGCTCCTTGTTGGAGTTTACTCTGGGCAAGCTTTAGTTGCCGTCCAGAGTGTTATGAATACAGGACTTTTAGCTTCTGTCTGGCTGTCAGGTTTTATATATCCTGTGGAAAATATTCCCTGGCCATTGTCAATACTTGCTGATATTGTGGCAGCCCGTTACTATATCGAACTCACGCGGGATGCTTTTGTTTTTGGAGCCGGCTGGGTTCGTATTAGTCATGTTATCCCGATCCTGCTCCTGCTGACTCTGGGAATGTTCGTGCTATCTTGGTGGAAATTTAGCAGAGACTGAAAATCCCTAATCCAGTATGGGAAATGAGAAAGGTTAAATTTTTTTCTAATAGAGGTATGTGGGCAGTTGTCTTTAAAGACATAACCAGCATTTTTCGCGATCGCCAACTTTTAATTACAATTGTTTTGGCACCGCTATTTTACATGATAGTTTATGGTTTTGCTCTCAATCCCAGCGTTCAAGAACTGAGCTTAGGGGTTGTAGACTATGCCCAGACTACAGCCAGTCGAGAATTTATTGCCATTCTAGCCACAAGCGATGTAGTCACCCCTAGGGTAGAAACTTTACAAGAAAAAGACTTACAGAGATCCCTAATGGCAGGAGACATTAAGGTTGCTCTGGTAATTCCCCCCAATTTTGAGCGTCGACTGGCTGAGGATAAGTTGGCTGATGTACAACTCTTAATTGACGGAGTTGATGCTAATCGAGTTGGTATTATTCAAAGTTATTTGAGTCAAATTATCCGTCAGTATCGCTATGGTAATGACAATCTACCTGAATCTTCGTTAATTAATCTGCAAACAAAAATTTTATATAATCCTGGGCTAGTAAGCAGTTGGTATTTTGTACCAGGGGTAGTGGGAGTAATTTTGACTGCCATTAGTACTTTTGCTGCTTCATCAACCATGACGGCGGAAAAAGACTATGGCACTTTTGAGCAACTTTCCCTCACTCCATTACGACCCTGGGAATTAATAGTTGGCAAATTAATTCCTCTTTTGGGAATTGTCCTGTTTATGGTACTAATTGCCAACTTTTTTAGTCAAATTGTCTTTGATTTACCCTTTCGTGGCAGTTGGTTAATGTTTCTCATTACCACTTCTGTTTATATTTTGCTGACATCTGAATTGGGATTACTCGTAGGTTTACTCAATCAGAATCTGCTACAAGCATTTCTAACCACACTTTTCATTAACGTACCTTTAGTACAGTTATCTGGAGCTTATACACCCATTGAAGCCATGCCTTCTTTTTTTCAAACATTGACCCTTGTCAATCCCCTACGCCACTACATTTTTATTTTGCGTAGTGTTCTCATCAAAGGTGTTGGATTTCAGCTTTTGTGGCAACCACTACTATTCCTGATGATAGTAACCTTAGGATTGTTCGTTCTTTGTTTATCTCTTTTTAAAAGGCAAAAAATATCATAATTAGATACAAGCAAATTAAAATCAGAAGATTAGCAACCCATTTTTCTTAAACAAGAAAATAACTTAGGAATGTGGATTAAATATGCCTATAAAACATGCATACTACTGACATCATGAATAAATATATAAGATATATTGTTTTACTGGTTCTATGCAGTCAATTTACTCTGGCTGGTTGTTCTGCAGATTCGGATAGATCAACAAATAACTCTTCTCAATCTACTGTACCTGCGGTTAAAAATTCTCAAGAAAACTCTTCTACAACAAATACTGCAACAGCCAAAAAAGAGGGAGAAAATTATAATTCGGTTGATTTCAGTCAACTTCCTCAAGGTGTATCTTTAATGGGAAGTGACCCCAAAGAAATTGCGATCGCAGTTTTTCCCCCACCTGAAGAGAAACCTCAAGAAGGAAATTTCCAGAGAAATGTAAGTGTCAATACAATTGAACCTAATTTTAAAACTGTCATCATCACGGAAACAGGTCTTTTAGATGATTCTGTAAATGGAATCCGCCATCGTGCAGATTTTGAATCATCTGGGACTGATAGCAAGTCGTGGAAAATGGTTTGGGTTGGAAAGCAATATAAGTGTCAGCCTGGTAGAGGTTCCCAGGATTGGTCATCGAAACTTTGTTTGTGATGCATCTTGAATGATTGCATCCAGGTCAATGTAAACAAAAATTAATATTTGTTAGTGTAATAACTTTAGTTTAAAGTTAAATTTTGTAAACAAAATCGCCTATTTTTATATCGTTTTGTGTCAAACAAACGATAAACAAGGCTTTGGATGGGCATTTTCTGATAAAAACTTCATAGTGCCTCAAAATTGAGCAGGTTATTGCGGTTTATCAATTCCGTAATAGTTAATGCTAAGCCGAGCCTTAAATATTATTCGCAGAGAACACGCATCAAAGGAGCTTCATTAGCATGTTCACTCACGTCAAGTCCACCATTCGTCATATTGCACCCAATGACTTGCGGGGGCGGCATTTACTCAAGGTGGTCTATGTCGTGTTAGAGTCCCAGTATCAGAGTGCATTGTCACAAGCTGTTAGGACTATTAACGAAAACCATCCTCATTTGGCGATTGAAATCAGTGGTTATTTAATTGAGGAACTCCGGGATACAGATAATTATCAAGAGTTCCAAAAAGATATGGAGACTGCCAATATTTTTATTGCCTCCTTGATTTTTATTGAAGATTTAGCCCAAAAAGTAGTAGAAACAGTTAAACCACACCGGGATCGTTTGGATGCGGCGGTGGTATTTCCATCTATGCCAGAGGTAATGCGCCTGAATAAAATGGGTAGCTTTTCTATGGCACAGATGGGACAGTCAAAGAGTGTCATCGCCCAGTTTATGCGGAAGCGTAAGGAGAAATCTGGGGCTGGGTTTGAAGATGCAATGTTAAAGCTATTAAGAACATTGCCACAAGTGCTGAAGTTTTTGCCTGTGGAAAAAGCTCAGGATGCCAGAAATTTCATGCTGAGTTTCCAATATTGGCTGGGAGGTTCTCCAGACAATCTGGAAAACTTTTTGTTGATGTTAGCTGATAAATATATATTTAAAAATGTAGATAAACAAAATTCTACTGCTCTAGAATACCAACAACCCGTAGTTTATCCAGATATGGGGATTTGGCATCCTTTGGCAACTACCATGTATGAGGATGTACGGGAATATCTCAATTGGTATAACAGTCGTCAGGATATTTCCCCGGATTTAAAAGATCCCCTAGCTCCTTGTGTGGGTTTGGTTATGCAACGTACCCACCTAGTTACTGGTGATGATGCCCATTATGTAGCTATTGTGCAGGAATTGGAGTCAATGGGGGCAAAAGTAATGTGTGTTTTTGCCTCTGGTTTAGATTTCTCCCAGCCTGTGAATGCTTATTTTTACGAACCTAATACGAATACACCTTTAGTAGATGCGGTGATATCTTTGACTGGTTTTGCCTTGGTAGGGGGGCCAGCACGCCAAGATCATCCCAAGGCGATAGAATCCTTAAAGCGATTAAATCGCCCTTACATGGTGGTATTGCCCCTAATATTTCAAACTACAGAAGAATGGCAAGATAGTGATTTAGGTTTACATCCAATTCAGGTGGCATTGCAAATAGCGATCCCTGAGTTAGATGGGGCAATTGAGCCGATAATTTTATCTGGGAAGGATGGTAATACAGGTAAAGCGATCGCCCTGCAAGATCGGATTGAATCAGTGACAAAAAGGGCTTTGAAGTGGGCGAATTTGCGTCGTAAGCCCAAGTTAGATAAGAAAATTGCGATTACAGTATTTAGTTTTCCCCCGGATAAAGGGAATGTGGGGACTGCGGCTTATCTGGATGTATTTGGTTCCATCTACGAAGTGATACAAGCCTTGCAGCAAAATGGCTATGACGTACAGGATTTGCCAGATAGTCCTCAAGCATTAATGGAACAGGTAATCCATGACGCTCAGGCACAGTATGCCAGTCCAGAACTCAATATTGCTTATCGCATGTCTGTACCTGAGTATGAAGAACTGACTCCTTATTCCCAAAGATTGGAAGAGAACTGGGGACCACCACCAGGGAACCTAAACAGTGATGGGCAAAACCTCCTGGTTTACGGTAAGGCATTCGGTAACATCTTCATTGGTGTCCAGCCTACCTTTGGTTATGAAGGGGATCCCATGCGGTTGTTATTCTCCCGTTCTGCTAGCCCTCACCACGGCTTTGCTGCTTACTACACCTATTTAGAAAGAATTTGGGGTGCGGATGCGGTGCTCCATTTTGGTACCCACGGTTCCTTGGAATTTATGCCTGGAAAGCAGATGGGGATGTCTGGTGAATGTTATCCAGATAACTTAATTGGCAGTATTCCGAATCTGTATTATTACGCAGCTAATAATCCCAGTGAGGCGACAATTGCCAAGCGTCGGGGTTATGCGGCCACTATTTCTTACTTAACACCCCCAGCAGAAAATGCTGGTTTATACAAGGGTTTAAAGGAACTGAGTGAATTAATTGCTTCTTACCAAACCCTGAAAGATACTGGACGGTGTATTCCCATTGTCAACACCATCATGGATAAATGCCGGATGGTGAACTTGGACAAGGACATTGACATCCCAGAAATCGATGCTAGGGAGATGGATGTCGAAGAACGGGATAATATGGTTGGCATTGTCTACCGCAAGTTAATGGAAATTGAATCCCGGTTGTTACCTTGTGGATTACATGTTATTGGTAAGCCTCCCACTGCGGAAGAAGCGATCGCAACTTTGGTAAATATAGCCGGTTTAGATCGGGAAGAGGAAGAAATTCTCAGCCTACAGCGCATTATTGCCAATAGCTTAAATCGGGATATTGAAGAAATTTACCGCAACAGTGACAAAGGCATTTTAGAAGATGTGCAACTGTTGCAAGATATCACCATCGCCACCCGTGATGCTGTTGGTTCCTTAGTCAAGGAGAAAACCGACGCTGAGGGTAGGGTTTCTCTAGTTTCCAAGTTGAATTTCTTCAATATGGGTAAAAAAGAGCCTTGGGTAGAAGCACTTCACCAAGCGGGATACACCGATGTTGATCAAGAAGCTCTCAAACCCCTCTTTGAATATTTAGAATTTTGCTTGCAACAAATTTGTGCCGACAACGAACTAGGTGCATTGCTCAAAGGATTAGAAGGGGAATACGTTCTTCCTGGCCCCGGTGGCGATCCCATCCGTAACCCCGATGTCTTACCTACAGGTAAAAATCTTCACGCCCTAGACCCCCAATCCATTCCGACCCAAGCTGCCGTCCAATCAGCTAAAGTTGTTGTTGATAGACTACTGGCAAGGCACATGGCAGAGAACGAAGGCCAATATCCAGAAACTATTGCTAGTGTGTTATGGGGCACTGATAATATTAAAACCTACGGGGAATCACTGGCACAAATAATGTGGATGGTGGGTGTGCGTCCTATTCCCGATACCCTCGGTAGGGTGAATAAGTTAGAATTGATACCCTTAGAAGAGTTGGGAAGGCCGAGAATTGACGTAGTGATTAACTGTTCCGGGGTATTCCGCGACTTATTTATTAACCAAATGAACCTGTTAGATCAAGCGGTAAAAATGGCTGCAGAAGCCGATGAGCCATTAGAAATGAACTTTGTCCGCAAGCACGCTATGGCTCAAGCAGAGGAAATGGGAATTAACCTGCGTCAAGCAGCTACCCGTGTATTTTCTAATGCTTCTGGTTCCTACTCCTCCAACATTAACTTAGCGGTGGAAAACAGCACTTGGGAAAATGAAGGGGAATTGCAGGAAATGTACCTGAAGCGGAAATCCTTTGCCTTTACTGCGGATAATCCGGGGACAATGGAACAATCGCGGGAACTGTTTGAAAAGACATTGAAGACGGCTGATGCGACATTCCAAAACCTGGATTCATCGGAGATTAGTTTGACAGATGTTTCCCACTACTATGATTCCGATCCCACCAAAGTAGTAGCGAGTCTGCGGGGTGATGGGAAAACCCCAGCATCCTATATGGCGGATACCACCACAGCCAATGCTCAGGTTCGTAGTTTATCAGAAACCGTGCGCTTGGATGCTCGGACAAAATTGTTAAATCCCAAGTGGTATGAGGGAATGCTTTCCCATGGTTATGAAGGGGCGCGGGAGTTGTCCAAGCGCTTGGTAAATACAGTGGGTTGGAGTGCTACCGCAGGTGCAGTGGATAACTGGGTTTATGAAGATGCAAACGACACCTTCATGAAAGATGAAGAGATGCAGAAGCGTTTGTTGAATATGAATCCCCATTCCTTCCGCAAGATGGTGACAACCTTCTTGGAAGCCAATGGACGGGGTTATTGGGATACAAGCGAGGAAAATCTCGATAGATTGCGTCAGTTGTATCAGGAAGTTGAGGATAAGATTGAAGGGATTGAGTAAACTTTCCCAGATTGAAAACATTAGGTAAATTTTCAGGGACACAGTAACACCAACTGTGTCCCTTAACGCGTGAAAGCAAGATTGAATTGCATATGATATCATTTCACGATATCATATATATAAATCCTAAAGAAAGCAGTATTTTTAGATGCTTATTGAAAAAATAATGAATTATTATCAATTCAAATGGAAGAATACCTTAACAATAAGCAAAAAGAAATTTTAGAATTAATTTTTGCAAGTCCGATTCCAGCAAATATTGTATGGAGAGATATTGAAAGTTTATTTATAGCATTAGGTGCTGATATTAGCCAGGGAGGAGGTTCTAGGGTTCGTGTGAAGTTAAATGGAGTTAGAGCAGTTTTTCACGAACCACATCCTCAGAAAGAAACTGATAAAGGAGCAGTCAAATCAGTCAGAGATTTTTTGATGGAGGCGGAAATTGAACCGTAATAAAATAATTATTAGATACTGGAGATAAACCAGTCAATATGAGGGTAAGTTTTATACTTACCCCACATATGGGAAAGTTGAAACTTTCAAGTAAATAAATAAATTATCATTACTCTGGATACAGTTGTATTTAGATATCGTCATGATGACTTACAAAGGTTACACAGCTAGTATTGAAGTAGATGTAGATGCCGGAATTCTTTTTGGTAGGATTTTAGATATTAAAGATGTAATCACATTTAAGGCAAGAACTATTGATGAAGCACGTCAAGAATTCCAAAATTCTGTTGATGAATATCTGGCTTTTTGTGAAGAATTAGGAGAAGAACCTGATAAACCTTTTTCTGGAAAACTTCCCTTTCGAACTACGCCAGAAAATCATCGGAGAATTTTTATTGCTGCTAAAAAAGCTGGTAAAAGTATTAACAGTTGGATGGATGAGGTTTTAACTAATGCTGCCAAAAAGGTAACAAATATATAGATGAGCTTTAATAATGGCTGTAAAAATTAACTATTCGATGGATAAAGTTTTAAGTAATTCTGTTAATAAATTTATAAATGAATCAATCAGAGACATGGCAATAGTGTTTAACTAAGTGTAAAAATTAGCTGCTGGTGAAACCCCAGAACAAATTCTAAAATCCCATCCAAGACTCACCCGTGAATTGATTCAACCAGCTTGAGAATTTTTACGGATTGTATGAAATAACCCGAAATTAAAATAAGAAATATAATTATGAATATATATGCCTGCTAAAGATGTTTTTCATGAAGTTGTCAAAATAGCGTTACAGAAAGACGGTTGGCAAATTACTAATGATCCGCTCACAATCAGCGTCGGAGGAGTTAATCTTTCGATTGATTTAGCCGCAGAAAAGCTGATTGCAGCAGAACGCAAAGGACAAAAAATTGCAGTAGAAATCAAAAGTTTTTTACAGAAGTCCTCTGCTATCTCAGAATTTCATACGGCATTAGGACAGTTTATTAATTATAGAGGTGCATTGAGAAGGTTACAACCGGAGCGTATTTTATATTTAGCAGTACCTTTAACAACTTATAAAACATTTTTTCAACTTTATTTTCCCAAAGACATGGTTGCAGAAAATCAAGTAAAAATGCTGATTTATGATGTAGAGCAAGAGGTAATTTTTCAATGGATAAATTAACTAAATATCGGCAGTTGGTACAAAAAAAGTTACATGATTATAGTAGGCAAAAACCAGCTTACGGAAATATAGAAGTAGAGACAATATTTGATAAAGAACGAGACCATTATCAAATAGTTCATATCGGTTGGCAAGGTCAAGATTGGGTACATAGTTGTATCATTCATATTGACATTAAAGGTGGCAAAATTTGGCTTCAGTGGAATGGTACAGAAGATGATATTGCTGCTAATCTGGTAGCTGCGGGAGTTCCCAAGAAAGATATTGTATTAGGGTTTCAGTCTCCTTTTATGAGGCAGTTTACAGAATATGCAGTGAGTTAGAAGCGACGGTTAATTTCAGGTTAACTATTTTTAGTATCGCTTATCGTCACGTCCTTCCTGCTGCGGTTACAATTAACCTGAGTTCGGGATAATAAATCCTCGCAACACCTGATGTATCGTTGTTCGCTCCGAAGCTCTGTTTTGAGTTCTTCTCAATAAGCCATGTTGTTGAGATTAGTCTTATTTATGAGCCTTATTGACAAAATGATGCCAATTTAATCCCTTCTTTAAGAACTTATGGTTTTGCTAAATCCCTACATAATAAGGTTTTTAGCTTTTGGCTTAACCCGAACTCTGGTTGAACTAATAACAGATGTGGATATTCATGGAGTTAGTAAATGTTATTTTTATTACTAAGTATTGATAATAAACGTTATGCCTTAGAAAGCCAGCAGGTTGTAGAAGTGCTTCCCCTGGTTGTCTTAGAAACCCTTCCCCACACACCTGAATACATTGCTGGAGTTTTTAACTATCGAGGACGAATTGTTCCAGTGATTGACTTATGTCAATTAATGCGGGGTAAACCCTGCTACGAGCATTTGAGTACTCGCATTATCCTAATTAACTACAATAATAGTGAAGGTAATAATTCTTCAGAATCTGCAACTTCCCATGTTTTTGGTTTGATGGCAGAACGGGTTGTAGAAACTTTACGCAAGTCTGACACTGAATTGATCGATCCAAACATCCAGATAGATGCAGCTCCCTACTTGGGTAAGATGATTGTAGACGACCAAGATATGATTCAGTGTATAGACTTAGATTGTTTGTTGTCAAAAGTTGAGCAAATGCGTTTTTTACTCCAAGCTAAATAAAATTTTTTATATGTAAATGACACAATCTGTTATCGAAATTTTACTGAAAAGCAAGGTAGGCTTAGATGTAAATTCAATTAATTCTGGCATAATTACTAGAGCGATCGCTCAACGGATGGCAGATTGTGGAATTCCACAGATAGAAAGGTATTTACAGAGATTGCAGGAATCTAACCAGGAATGGGAGGCACTAGTCGAAGGTGTGATTGTTCCAGAAACCTGGTTTTTTCGAGAGCGAGAATCGTTTAATTTTCTCAAGCGTTATGTAATGTCTGAGTGGTTGTCAACTCAATCTCAGAGTGTACTGCGGGTTCTCAGTATTCCCTGTTCTACAGGGGAAGAACCTTATTCAATTGCGATCGCTCTTTTGGAGGCAGGGTTAGCTGCTGCAAATATTCATATTGATGCTGTTGATATTAGTAAAAACAACTTATTAGCTGCCCAACGAGGCATTTATCACAATTACTCATTTCGTGGCAATCCTCCCTACTTTCAAGAGTGCTATTTTCAACCAACAGAGGCAGGATATCAACTATGCCAACAGGTAAGGGGCATGGTTGATTTTATACATGGTAACTTGGCAGATCCTCGTTGTTTGGTTGGCGTACCGCCCTATGATGTTGTCTTTTGTCGCAACTTGTTGATCTACTTCGATGCCGCCACCAAGAAACGCACAATGGGACTTCTGGAAAGATTGCTTACCAAAGATGGCTTGCTATTTCTCGGCCATGCGGAAACTGGGTTGTTTCTCAATACTCGGTTTATCCCAGTTCGTCATCCTAGAGTCTTTGCCTATCGTAAGTCTAGAGTACAAGGGAGCGATCGCCCAGCAACTACGAAAAAACCCACCTTAACTCAGCAAAGAAAACTAACTACAAACAAAAATCCTTTTTTACAACCCACACAGTCTAAAAAACAAGACGTTATCACTAAAAATACTGAAAAGCCATCAGAAAATTCCCAGGCTAACTTGCTGGAAACAAGCAAAACTTTAGCAAATCAAGGTCGTTTGCATGAGGCAGCACAACTATGCAATGACTATATTAGCCAAAATCCCGTCAGTGCTGAGGCATATGTTCTACTTGGTGAGGTGGAGCAAGGCATGGGCAACAATGAGCAAGCAGCACAGTCTTTCCACAAGGCAATTTACCTGCAACCTAGTTGTGAAGAAGCACTTACACATCTAGCATTACTGAGAGAAAACCAGGGGGATTTGGGAAGCGCAACTTTGCTCTGGCAGCGAATACGGCGACTCCAGAAGAGAAGGTAATATCATGTCCGGTTAAATACTTATGGTTAAGACTGCCAGGGGGCAGGGGATAAAAAAGTGTGGGGAGTGTGGGGAGTAACTTTTTGGATACTTAGCTAGAAATCCCATACAAACTGTAAATATTACTAATTGTTTGGGAATTATAAATACACAGTGGGCATAATTCATCAGAGTTTAGTGCCTGACCCTATCCCTAATATACCCTACTGTCGTAACACAGCTACATGTGTGAAATTCTTGTGGGATGGGCTGCTAGCCCGCACCATAATCAAATCTACAGCATATTTCATTTTACAAACGGGCAGGGATGCCCATCTCACAAGAGCTTTTGTATGTAGCCTTGCCTTGTACTTTATTTACCTGCCAAGTGCTGTATGCCACCATTTTAGGCGTGTCTAGCAACTATATATTGAAACAATAAAAGATGAGTCCTATAAGTAAAATTTATAGACTAGAAAGAACATATGAAACAAGGAACGCAAGCAACAAAAATTAATCAACTCGTCCTGGGTGGTTTTGGACTAATTATTGTACTAACAGGAATTACCAATTTTGTATCTAAGTCAGTTAATGATTCTTTTTCAGAAGCCAATGATTGGATTAAGTAGGTAGGTGTAAAAAATGATCGTTTGGATCAGGCAGGGGGCAGGGAGCAGGGAGCGGGGGGAACAAGGGTTTTAGGCTTATTTACTTTTCTTCACATAGTTTGGTTTTATTGTGCCGACTTACTTATACATACTGAGGATGTTAAAGCACGTTTAATAAGTATAAAAAATATTTTAGTTGATGCAGAAACAGGTCAAAGGGGATTTATAATTACAAACAAAGAAAGATATTTAGAACCTTATATTCAGGCGAAACAAGATATTTCGGAAATTATCAAAACATCTAAAGAAAAAATCAGTGATAATCCTGAACAAGTAACTAGACTGAGTAAAATAGAAGCCCTTGCCGATAAAAAATTTGAGGAACTAGCAGAAACAATTGCTTTGAAAAAAGCAGGAAAAGAACAAGAAACTTTGTCTTTAATTCTTTCTGATAAAGGCAAAAAATTTATGGAAGAAATCAGGCAAGGGCTTGATGAAATGCTGCAAATAGAACAACAATTACTAGAACAGCGAACAAAGAAAGCTGAACAAATTCACAATATTGCTAACTTTGTTTATTGGGCAAGTGTTTTATGCATAAGTATTGTTGCAATTATCGTATCATTTTTGATTATTGTTGTCCTCAACCGCTCTTTGAATCTTTCCTTACAAAGCGCATTTAATTTTACAGAGCAAATTGCTGCGGGTGATTTAACAAATAAGTTGGATGTCTCCTCGAATGATGTAATTGGTAAGTTAATGACTGCACTCAAAAATATGAGCCACAGTCTAAACATCCTCATTCACAAGGTACAACGGTCAGGTATTCAGGTCACATCTTCTAGCACCCAGATAGCGGCTTCTGGTAAACAATTAGAAGCAAGCATAACTGAACAAGTTGCTGCTACCAACGAAGTTGCTGCTGCTGCTAAGGAAATCTCTGCCACCTCCACGGAACTGGTGAAAACAATGGAGGAAGTCGCTGAAATGTCCCAAATGACCGCAAAAGCAGCTAGTGAGAACCAAAAAGACTTATCGCAGATGGAGACAACCATGCAGCAGCTGACAGAAGCCACCAACTCCATTGCTGCCAGACTGGGGGTTATTAGCGAAAAAGCAAACAATATTAATAATATTGTTGTCACCATTACTAAAGTGGCAGACCAAACCAATTTGCTGTCTTTAAATGCCGCTATTGAAGCAGAAAAAGCCGGAGAATATGGCTTGGGGTTTGCTGTGGTTGCTCGAGAAATTCGCCGATTGGCAGACCAAACCGCAGTTGCCACTCTAGATATTGAACAAATGGTGAAGCAGATGCAGTCTTCGGTGTCCACAGGAGTAATGGAGATGGATAAATTTGCTACCGAAGTGGGACGGAGCGTGGAAGATGTTGCTCGCATCAGTACTCAAACCACACAAATTATCGAACAGGTACAACAGTTAACACCGCGATTTGAAAACGTTAACCAAGGTATGGAAACCCAGTCCCAGGGAGCCCAGCAAATTAGTGAAGCGATGAGCCAACTAAGCAATACCTCGATGCAAACAGCAGATTCCCTGCGGGATATTAATCATGCGATCGCCCAACTGAACCAAGTTTCCCAAGGACTGAGCCAAGAAATTTCCCGCTTTAAGTTGAAGGCAGAAGATTTTACACCCCGTCACACTGAAAGTTATCAAACAATTTCACCAGGGATAGCGTAATTTTTGATTCGTGATTTGTAAATATGAGCACCATCAATGCCCCATCAAATATTGAACATTGCTGGAACGTAATTGGCGTTACGGGCGATGGCTCTTGCCCGGAATTATCTACACATATCCACTGTCGGAATTGCCCCGTACACTCTAGTGCGGGACGGGATTTACTAGAGCGTTCCCCTTTTGAAAATTATCGCCATGAGTGGACGGAGTTATTTGCCCAAACAGGGGTAGGGAAGCATATCGATTCCAACACCTTACCTACTAACGAAACCCTGACGGTGATGATTTTTCGTTTGCAACAGGAATGGCTGGCACTTGCCGCTCAAGTTTTCCAAGAAACAACTCCACCAAGTGTAGTTCATACCATACCCCATCGCAGCAATCAAATCCTGCGGGGATTGGTGAATATCCGAGGGGAATTGCATTTGTGTATCTCGTTAAGCCACCTATTAAATCTCCAAGGTACTGATATTACTGCTCAATCAATCAGTCCAGTGGTGTATTCACGGATGTTAGTGATGGAAAATGCTGGTAACACTTGGGTGTTTGGGGTGGATGAAATTTACGGAATATACCGGTTTCATCACAATGAATTACGAGATCCTCCCAAAAACATGGCGCGAGCAAACCAAACTTATAGCAAGGGATTCTTCCACTGGCATTCGCGCATTGTCAGCTATTTGGATGATGAACTATTATTTACAACCCTGGCGAAAAAGGTATTGCCATGAGTTCAGAGACAAATTTAACTAATCTCTCCTTGCTGGAATTATTCAACATGGAAGTGAAAACCCAAGTTGCCGTGTTGAATAATAATTTGTTGGCACTGGAAAATAAACCCGAACCAACTGAAGAATTGACGACTTTGATGCGAGCAGCCCATTCTATTAAGGGAGCTGCAAAAATTGTCCAAGTGGATGCTGCTGTTTCCCTCGCTCACGTCATGGAAGACTACTTCGTTGCAGTTCAGGAGGGAACAATTACCTTAAATGCGGCTGATGTTGATGTGTTATTGCAAGCAGTAGATATACTCTTGCAAATTGCAGATGATTGTGTAAATCAACCGGAAGTGCAATTTGCTGAAGATGAGAGAATCACATCCTTGGTGAAAGCAATTGCCAATTTGAGGAATGAAAATGCAGGAAATGAGGATGTGTGGACGCGGGGACAAAAAAATTCAGAACTCCCAATTCCCAATTCTTCCCCATCTTCCCCCTCTCCCCCACCTCCAGAACAACCAACCATCACCCAAAACCGCGTAGTCCGAGTTAGTGCTGATAATCTCAATCGCTTGATGGGTTTAGCGGGGGAGTCTTTAGTAGAGGCAAAATGGTTAGAACCATTTGCTGATTCTTTACTGGAATTAAAACACCGTCAGACGGATTTATTCAGCCTGTTGGAGAATTTACAGGATTTACTGAGGAACAGCCACCTGGATCGGCACATTCAGGAACAGTTAAGTGTGGCTCATCAAACAGCTAATGAATGTCGCCAGATATTGAGCGATCGCCATAACGAACTGGAAATTTTTTCCCAGCGTTCTGCTAACCTGGCTGAACGTTTGTATAGACAAGCGATCGCTACTCATATGCGCCCCTTTGCTGATGCTGGCTCGGAATTTCCCCGTTTGGTGAGGGATTTAGCCAGACAATTGGGTAAACGGGTGAATTTGGAAATTGTGGGTAAGTCTACTCTGGTAGACCGAGATATCTTAGAACGGTTGAAGGCTCCCCTCACCCATATTTTGCGGAATGCCATAGATCATGGCATAGAATCTCCCCAGGAACGTCTAGCTGCAGGAAAACCGGAAGCCGGAAATATTTGCCTGGAAGTTACCCATCGCGCTGGAATGTTGTTAATTACCGTTACAGATGATGGTAGAGGTATAGATTTAGAATTTTTGCGTCAAGAAGTTATGAGAAAACAACTAACTCCTAGGGACATGGCGACTCATCTCACGGAAGTGGAGTTGATGCAGTTTCTCTTTTTGCCCGGATTTTCAACAGCGACAGCTGTTACGGAAATTTCCGGACGTGGGGTGGGATTAGATGTAGCTTATAGTACTTTGCGAGAGATTGGCGGTAGTCTGCGGGCAGTCTCTAAACCCGGACAGGGAATGACATTTTCCTTGCAGTTACCCCTAACTCTATCTGTAATTAGAACCTTGCTGGTGGAGATTTCCGGAGAACCCTATGCTTTTGGTCTATCGCGGATTGAAAGGGTAGTGATGCTTTCCAAGTCCGATGTCTTTTTATCAGAAAATCAGCATTTTTTTATACTGGATGATTGCCCAGTTTTATTAATACCAGGGCATCAAGTATTGGATTTACCGTCACCTATTGAGAATTTAGAATTACTACCAGTCATCGTCATCAGCGATCGCTCTAGTAGTCATTCCTCAACTAGGGGGGATACTCAGCTTCAGGAAGCAAACCCAAATTTCCGGGTTGATATGAATCATAATACTAGCCATTATGGATTGATAGTAGATAAATTTCTTGGTGAGTGCAGTTTAGTTGTCAGACCATTAGATCCCCGACTGGGGAAAGTACCTAATATTAGTGCTGCTACTCTCACAGAAGATGGCTCTCCAGTACTAATTGTAGATGTAGAGGATCTCGTGCGTTCTATTGCTAAGGTGCTGGCGAGTGGGCAAATTAGTCAACTAAATCAATCTATCCAGCAGAATGCTAATAAAACATATAAGCATGTCCTAGTAGTCGATGACTCCATTACTGTGCGCGAAATGGAGCGCAAACTCTTGGAAAATAATGGTTATCAAGTGGATGTAGCGGTAAATGGCATGGATGGCTGGAATGCAGTCCGTAGTGGCAATTACAACTTGGTAATTACAGATATTGATATGCCCCGCATGAATGGCTTTCAACTGACAAGCCATATTAAAACCCATAGCGAGTTAAAGCATATACCCGTGATTATTGTTTCCTACAAAGACCGAGAAGAAGACCGGTTACAAGGGCTAAAAGCGGGTGCTGACTACTACCTAACTAAAAGTAGCTTTCATGATGACACCCTCATGGAAGCTGTAATTGACCTAGTTGGCGAGGGTTAAACTGTGAGAATTGCCATTGTTAACGATACCTTAATGATAGTAGAAATTCTGAGGCGTATTGTAGCTAATATATCAGGCTATGAGTTGGCGTGGGTTGCCTACGATGGTGTGGAAGCGGTAAGCACCTGTACTGTGGATACTCCTGACTTGATTTTGATGGATGTGGTGATGCCGAGAATGGACGGAGTTGAAGCTACCCGCCAAATCATGAAACAGTCTCCCTGTGCCATTCTCATGGTTACTGCTAGCATCAATAAATACGCAGCCAAGGTTTTTGAAGCAATGGGTTATGGAGCCTTGGATGCCGTCAATACACCAATATTATCCGGTCAACAGAGCGATGGTAGTACCGGGCTGCTAAATAAAATTGCGATCATTGCCAGACTGATTGGTAAATCATCTCGCCAGCGATCGCAACTCACCACACTACCTGCAAATTCTCCCCCAGTAAACCAACTCCCACTACTAATCGCCATCGGAGCTTCTACTGGGGGTCCCCAGGCATTGACAACTATTCTCTGCCAATTTCCCAGAAATATTAATGCTGCTGTGGTGATTATCCAGCATATTGATGCGGAATTTGCTCCTGGTTTTGCTACTTGGTTAAACCAGCAAATTTCCATACCCGTGCAGCTTGCCACACCGAGCTGTTTATTAGAACCTGGTCAGGTTCTGGTTGCAGGTACAAATCATCATCTCGTAATCCGTCCTGACTTGAGTCTGGCTTATGAGAAGCAACCCCTTGATTCCGTCTACCGTCCATCCATTGATGTTTTCTTTCAAAGCTTGGCTAGCTATTGGCGAGGAGAAGGGGTTGGGGTGCTACTTACAGGTATGGGGCGAGATGGAGCCGCAGGCTTAAAGCAAATGCGGTCAAGAGGTTGGCATACAATTGCTCAAAACCAGGAGACTTGCATTGTTTATGGTATGCCCAAAGCGGCTGTTGAGTTAAAAGCGGCTGTGGAGGTTCTATCTATTGAGGCGATCGCGTCTCAAATTATCAGATATTCCCAATTTACCCCTTAACCAGTAGCAGATGAAACAATCCAATGACATCCAATCCTCGATTCTAGAAGCCCGTACTAAATACTTGCTGATTCAGAAAATCTCCCAAATCAATATTAGGAGATACTTAATGTTTCAACGAAAAGCAGTCTCCCATCCGCCCGAAATCACTGTCTCAAATCATAGTATTGACTCACAATTCCTGCAAAAAAAGCCCTTAGAAAACCCCAGTATAGAAACTTCTAAAACAAATCTAGCCACAGTTCTACTGATTGACGATCAACCATTCATTGGCGAAGCAGTCCGTCGCATTCTAGGAACCGAAACAGATATTGCTTTTAATTACATTAGCGATCCTACCCAAGCAATTCAAAGGGCGATCGCACTTTCTCCCACGGTAATCCTTCTCGATATGTTGATGCCAGAAGTAGATGGATTGATGCTGCTGCGTTGGTTTCGCTCTCATGCTGCCACTCGTGATATTCCTATCATGATGTTATCCAACAAAGAAGAAGCAAAATTAAAAGCGCGAGCATTCACCGATGGAGCAAATGACTACCTAATTAAATTACCCGATAAAGTTGAGTTAATTGCCCGTATCCGTTACCACTCCGGGGCATACAATAACTTTAAAGCACTTAATCAAGCAGCTGCTAAAGCCCAACTCCAACTCCAGGTAATTCAAACCGAGAAAATGTCAAGCTTGAGGCGGATGGTTGCAGGAGTGGCACATGAAGTTAATAACCCTGTTAATTTTATTCATGGTAATTTGAATCACTTGCATAACCATGTTGAATCTATATTAAATTTAATCAAACTCTATCAGCAAGAATATCCACAGCCAACCCCTGTAATTCAAGAAGAAGCTGAAAACATTAGCTTTGATTTTATTATTGAGGATTTATCTAAAATACTTTCTTCAATGAAATTGGGAACCCAACGCATTCGCGATATTGTCAAGTCTTTGCGTAATTTTTCTCGACTAGATGAAGCTGACAAGAAACTTGTGAGTATTGATGATGGCATTGAAAGTACGCTTTTAATTTTGAGTCCGCGTCTCAAATCTGGAATTAAAATGATTAAAGAATATGGAGATTTACCTTTAATTGAATGCTATCCAGCAAAACTCAATCAAGTATTCATGAATATTATTAGCAATGCCATTGATGTTTTATTAGACAATCCAGAAAAAACTGAAAAAAAAATTATAATTAAAACTATAAAAACTGACGATCAAAAAGTAAATATAATAATCCAAGACAATGGCTGCGGGATTAATGCAGAAATTAAAGACAAAATCTTCGATCCTTTCTTTACAACTAAGTCCATTAATCAAGGAACGGGGTTAGGATTAGCAATTAGTTATCAAATTATTGAAAAACATCAGGGTAAGATTGAGGTTAAATCTGAACCTGGGTATGGAACAGAATTTATAATTGAAATTCCCATCACACTCAATAATGTTCGATGATAGGCAATTAGCGATCGTTTTCTCAAAGATGTCAAACATCAAACGTCCACTGCAATGATTTGTTGAGCCGCATCGGGCACTACCTTGGTGAATTCCATTTTTCGTCCCTGGAAAGAATCAAAGAGTCTCCGGTGTTCTTCCAGGCCATATTCATCGATTCTGATTTCGTACTTACGCACCCAAGAAACAAGGTTTTCGATATTGGCATCTTGCTCTGCCTTGGACGGGAATTTCTCGCTCTCCCAGGGTCTGCTATGACAGTGCGCCACACAAGTTTCAATGCCTGGATTCAAGAAAATTAGCAGCTGGCAATGGGGCAAGAGTGGCTCGACAATGCTCGAATAACAGCCTTCGATGACCCAGCGATCGTACTCAGCTATAAAAGAAATTGCATCAGCAACGCTATCTTCGACCTGTCGACGTGCTGCCCCCTCCGAGAACGCCACCTCATCAAGAGATAAACGCGCCGAAGGATGTAATTCGATCAGCGATTTCGCCAAAGTCGTCTTACCGGATCCAGCGTTGCCCAACAGTATGACTTTCATAGTGCAACCCAATATTTATTAGATGGAATTTTCCCGTCTATCACACCAAGGATTTCAGTTGAGTAAATTATGATAGCTATTTTAGTCATAGTATCAATAACTTTTCTGGGTATTGTTAATATCCGCTCATTATACAGAAGACAAACATCGTACAGCAGGATTAACTTACAAGAAACCTCACACCGAAACAACAAAAGGTTGATATCTGCCTGAAACTATTACAATGGTTATTGTTGGGTAAAATTCTCCTATGGAAGCCGTAACAGTCGATTTTAAACCCATCCTTGATTTAACAGACGAACAATTTTATCAATTATGCCGTTCAAATCCCGATGTAAAATTTGAACGCACTGCTACAGGGGCATTAATTATTATGCCACCAACAGGGGGAGAAACGGGAAAAAGTAATTCCGCTTGCAATGCACTTTTATGGTTGTGGAATGAGCAAAATAAGCTGGGTATAGTATTTGATTCTTCAACTTGTTTCAAATTACCTAATGGTAGCGATCGCTCTCCCGATGCATCTTGGATAAAATTAGCAAGATGGGATACCCTGCAACCGGAAGAGAAAGAAAAATTTCCGCCTATCTGTCCTGATTTTGTACTTGAGTTACTTTCCCCCAGTGATACTTTGAAAGTCACTCAAAAAAAGATGCAAGAATATCAAGAAAATGGTGTACGTTTAGGTTGGTTAATTAATCGCAAATTGCGACAAGTTGAGATTTATCGCATTGGACAGGAAGTGGAAATTTTAAATAATCCTAGTAGCTTGTCAGGTGAAGATATTTTGCCTGGATTTGTGCTGAATTTAGAGAAGATTTGGTAAAATTTAGAGAAATTACCACAGAATACCATCCATCAACTATAGCACTACCAAAGCACGTTAGGACATTCTTGAATTTCGATAATCCATGAAAAATCAAGCTTTTAGTCTGAAAATATGTCCTAACCTAAAAGCGTAGTGCTATATCAACTGAAAAACTTCCTAAACATGATGGCGACTGCTATAAAAAAATCAGCCCAAAATTCAATTTCAGGCTGAAAAAAGAATCTAACTCAATTAAATTAAACCCACTCGCTCATGACTAACTCGCCAAATATTCATTCATACCTGGCTTAGTTCTCCGCAGCTTTGTTAGGGCTTCTCGTTCAATTTGGCGCACGCGCTCGCGGCTAATATTAAGAATTTCACCTATTTTTGCTAGAGTTCGGGGTTGTCCATCATTCAAGCCATAGCGCAAAGATAGGACTTCCTGTTGTTGTGGTGTCAGCTTATCCATTAAGCGTTCTACTTCATAAGATAAGGAGGACTGGATAGCAAAGTCCTCGGGAGAAGAGCTGGGATCTTCTAACATTTCTCCCAATTCGGTGTCGTAATTATCTCCTAGCCTCAAATCCAAGGATAATGGTGTCCGAGAGTTCTCTAAATAATCTCTCACCTGCTGGGGAGTCAATGATAATTCTGTGGCTAACTCAGCCACACTAGGAGCTCGTCCCAAGTTCTGGGACATATGACGTTGAGCTTTTTTAATTTTGTTTAATTTTTCAGTAATATGAATGGGTAAGCGAATAGTTCTACCTTTTTCAGCAATGGCTCTAGTAATAGCTTGGCGTATCCACCAGTAAGCATAGGTAGAAAATCTATACCCTTTACTGGGGTCAAATTTTTCCACACCCCTCTGCATCCCAATGCTACCTTCCTGAATTAGGTCGAGCAAATCGACATTGCGCTTGGTATACTTTTTAGCAACTGATACCACCAATCGCAAATTGGCTTCTACCATTTTACGCTTGGCTATCTCACCATCAGCGATCGCTCGTTTTAATTGTGTTATCTCTAGTTCAGCCGCTTGCGCCCATTCTTCCCAACTTGGTTGGTGTCCCAACTGATTGGCAAGAGATACTTTGGTGTCATATAATGCAGTTGCCTTTTGCACTTGCTTACCATATTGAATTTCTTGCTCGTGAGTTAAAAGTGGTACACGACCTATTTCACGCAGATAAGTCCGCACTAGGTCTGTAGGTGTATGGACGGTCTTCATATTGCGACTCTGTAAATAGTTAGGTTTAGCGATCGGGTATTTCATTGAAGGAGACTGCTATTGGTTAATAACCACCTAGGGAGCAATCCTCTTTATGCTTCCTCATCCACAGGGATGATTAGTTTAGCTGTAAATGATAATCAAATTAGATTTTTAACTGAATAGAAAACAGAATTTATAGTTTTTTGCTTAATTTGGCAACTATCCTAAGTTATATATCAAGAGATTATGTGCTAGTTTCTGATGTTTTACTTTAAAAATTGTAACATTTATGATTTTTTTCTGCCTAGTAATCCTGAGATAGATTTATCAAAAATATCCTCCCAATAGAGGGGGCTATGCTGATTATAGAGAGAACTATATTGTTGCCATTGCTTATTCAAAATTTCTCAGCTTTGTTTACAGAACTCAATCATAAATCTAATTTTCCGTAAATTTGGCAAGCTTTATTTTTTCTTTCAAGTGTGCGAATAAAAAAGTAGGGGTGGGGTTTCCGCATCTGGATGGAGTGGAGAGGTTTCCAGGGCGGCTTCGGTGAAAGATATTACTATTTTAGATTTTGGATTGTGAAAGAGTTAGTACATGAGCTTTTCTTTGTTTCCATCTGTCGCAATCATTTTTCCCTCTTGGTATAAGAGTGATGGAGAGGAAGAAATAACGGACTCTGCAAATTGCAAATGCTGATTTTGAATGGGTTTTACGGATGCAGATGCAATCAGCGAACGCTATGTTTTAGATTGTGGATACTGAAGGGAGAGGGCTGGATAATTCAACTAATTAGAGATATTTGCACTGGATTGCGATCGCTGTTAAATTCAATTGCATCTGGATAAATATTTAATTCTCGCAACTTAGTTGCTAGCTTTTCTGCAACTTCTTCTGGTGTGGGAACTAACTTACCTGCTGATGTGAGAAATCGCAGTAAACCATCATAAATACCCAAATATAATCTTAACTGTTGACCGAAAAAGAAAAGGATACAAGCCCCCCAATTTATTTGTGGAAAAATTAGAAATAATTGTGCCGCGATGCATAAGCACTCTTTCTCAATAATTCCTTTCTTGATGCAGTCGCTCATGGGGGAGACCTCCAAGATCGCGCTGCATCGCTATTTCAAGCCCCTATATTCATGTATTGAGTTTCTCCCCTGTTCCCTGCTCCCTGCTCCCCTGCCTCTTCCTGACAACTCTTAGAACCGAGTTTCTCATCTAAATAGGGCTTGCTGAAAAAGTCTTTTGGTGAGGGTAGGGAGTAGGGAGTAGGGAGTGGGGAGTAGTTCGGTGCCTCTTTATTTCTATTCTTTTTGCCAGAAAAAATAACAGATGCAAGGATTTTAAACCTAAAATCCTAATTTCCTTGCACTTATTTCCCAATAAAATAGCCTCAAAGCATTGATAAATCAATATTTTTCAGTTATTCAGCAAGCCCTAAATAACCTCAGTTCGGGTTAAGGAGCTTTATTTCACTTTGAGAGGCTGATTAATGCCTGAAACAACGCAAATACGTTTATGAAGACCAAAATCATGTAACGATATAATCAGGGTTTGAGCTTATCCAGAACTCAGGTTAAATAGTATCTGGATCAATATAAAGAAGGCAAAAATCTTGTTTTTACCTTCTTTTACAATTAGTTTTCATCAGTAAATCTACTGATTAACTTTGCAGTATTCCTGGATGATTTTTACATCCAATGTAGTATTTTGTAAGGAACGAATGGCAGCAACCGTGGCTTTCGCTCCAGCAATAGTAGTAATAATGGGAATTTTGTAAGTCAAAGCTGTGCGACGAATTAATTTCGCATCGGTTTGAGCTTCTTCTCCCGATGGGGTATTGACAATTAACTGAACTTTGCGATTCTTAATTGCATCCAATACATGGGGACGACCTTCATGTAATTTCAGGACTCGTTCAACCTCTAATCCATTTTCCTGGAGGACGCGACGAGTACCATCAGTTGCCATGACGGTAAAGCCTAAATCAATAAATTCCTTGACTACGGGGACAGCAGCTTGTTTATCCCGCTCGTTCATGGAAACAAACACCGTACCTGTTAGGGGTAATAGCTCCCCTGCACCCATTTCTGCTTTGGCGAAGGCGCGACCAAAATCACTGTCTATACCCATTACTTCCCCTGTGGAACGCATTTCTGGGCCTAAGATGGTATCTGTACCAGGAAATTTATTAAAGGGTAGTACTGCTTCTTTGACAGAAATATGGGATGGAACTACTTCCTGGGTAAAACCAAGTTCTTTTAAGGTTTTACCTGACATGATTAAGGAGGCTAGTTTAGCTAAGGGTACTCCTGTAGGTTTAGAGACAAAGGGGACTGTGCGGGAAGCACGGGGATTAGCCTCTAATATATAAATTTGAGGAGCATCGCTTTGACAATTGACAACAGCGAATTGGATATTCATCAAACCAATGACGTTTAATGCTTTTGCCAATTCTGTTGTCCATTGGCGAATTTGCTGGAGAACTGGTTGAGATAAGGAAATGGAGGGTAAGGAACAAGCAGAATCTCCTGAGTGAATCCCCGCCTGCTCAATATGCTCCATGATACCACCAATTACAACTTGCCCCGTAGTATCTGCGATCGCATCCACATCAACTTCAATGGCATTCTCTAAAAACTTATCAACGAGAATTGGGTGATCTGGTTCTACTTGGACGGCAAAGGTCATGTAACGTTCTAAGTCAGTATCCGAGTAAACGATCTCCATAGCTCTACCTCCCAAGACGTAGCTAGGACGTACTACCACTGGATAGCCGATGCGTCGAGCCACAATTAAGGCATCTTCATAGTTGCGAGCCATTCCATTGGCAGGTTGGGCAATGTTGAGTTCCTCGAGAATTTGCTCAAACCGTTCCCTGTCTTCGGCGATATCAATGGAGTCGGGGGTAGTTCCCCAAATTTTGGTGGTAATACCTCTTTCTGGGGCTGTGTTTTGCAGATATTCTTGTAGGGGAACTGCCAATTTTAAGGGGGTTTGTCCGCCAAATTGAACAATTACCCCCACAGGATTTTCTGCCTCAATAATGTTGATCACATCTTCTTTGGTCAGAGGTTCAAAATACAGGCGATCGCTAGTATCGTAGTCAGTAGAAACTGTCTCTGGGTTGGAGTTGACCATAATTGTCTCATAGCCAGCACCCTTTAAGGCATAGGCAGCATGACAACAGCAATAGTCAAACTCAATCCCCTGTCCAATTCGGTTGGGTCCTCCTCCCAAAATCATCACCTTGGGCTTCTCGCTGGGAGCAATTTCTGTTTCTAATTCGTAGGTGGAGTAGTAATAAGGGGTAAATGCCTCAAATTCTGCGGCACAGGTATCCACCGTTTTATAAACGGGGATGACTCCTAATTCCTGGCGATAAGTCCTAACTTCATCTTCGGTGGTTTTGCTGGCGTAGGCAATTTGGCGATCGCTAAATCCGTCCCGCTTTATCGCATACATCTGTTCTTTTGTCAATTCCTGTAAAGGGGTACGCTTGAGAAACTTTTCCACCTCTAGCATCTGCTCCATTTTATCCAGGAACCAAGGATCAATGGCAGTTAATTCGTAAATTTCTGACTGTTTCAGTCCCAGTTTCATAGCATGACGGACAGCAAAAATCCGCTCGGGGTTGGGTGTCCGTAACTGAGCGCGAATTTGTTCACCACTGGGTAATTTTTCGTTCATGTCGCATCCCCAACCGGCTCTTCCTGTTTCTAAGGAACGCATGGCTTTTTGGAAAGACTCGTTAAATGTCCTACCAATAGCCATAGCTTCCCCTACAGATTTCATTTGGGTAGTTAAGCCAGATTCGGAACCAGGGAACTTCTCAAAGGCGAAGCGAGGAATTTTGGTGACTACATAATCGATGGTTGGCTCAAAGGAAGCGGGGGTTTTTTTTGTGATGTCATTTTTTATTTCATCCAGGGTATAACCCACTGCTAATTTTGCCGCCATTTTAGCAATGGGGAAACCAGTGGCTTTGGATGCGAGGGCGGAACTGCGGGAAACTCGGGGATTCATCTCAATCACAACTACATCCCCATTCACCGGATTGACTGCAAACTGAATATTGGAACCGCCAGTTTCGACACCAATTTCCCGGATAATCTTAATTGCGATGTCTCGCAGCCGTTGGTATTCTTTATCGGTGAGGGTTTGGGCGGGAGCAACAGTAATTGAATCCCCGGTATGAATACCCATTGGATCTAGGTTTTCAATGGAACAGATAATCACTACGTTATCTGCCAAATCCCGCATTACCTCTAATTCATACTCCTTCCAACCCAATAAAGATTGGTCAATGAGTATTTGGGATACTGGAGAAGCATCAATCCCCGCTTGTGCCATGTCGGCAAATTCTTCTTCATTGTAAGCAATACCCCCACCAGTACCACCCATAGTAAAAGCTGGACGAATAATTAGAGGATAAGTACCAATTTTATCGGCGATAGCTTGTGCTTCTTTTAAGGATGAAGCTGTTCCACTGGGGCAGACATTCACCCCAATTTTATCCATAGCTTGGTTAAATAGTTTGCGATCTTCAGCTTTCTCAATGGCTGGCAACTTCGCACCGATTAACTCAACTCCATACTTAGTTAGTGTCCCATTTTTTGCCAAAGCCACGGCAATGTTTAATGCTGTTTGTCCTCCCATAGTCGGAAGCAAAGCATCTGGATGTTCCTTTTCCACTACCTTAGCTACCAATTCTGGGGTCAAAGGCTCAATATAAGTGCGGTTGGCGGTTTCCGGATCCGTCATAATTGTCGCCGGATTGGAGTTAACTAAAACTACCTCATAACCTTCTTCTCTGAGGGCTTTACAGGCTTGGGTTCCGGAATAATCAAATTCGCAGGCTTGTCCAATAATAATTGGACCAGAACCCAGGAGGAGAATTTTTTTGATGTCATCACGACGGGGCATATGCGTTGCTTTGGAGTAGAGAAATAGAAGTCTTGATTATTTTAAGATTCTTTCACCACCTCTTAAGCTGTTTGCGATCGACTTCTCTGAATTTATTTATCAGTGGATACTGAACAATTTCTGGGAATACGCAAGCATTTGATATTAAGTTTGCTATTTTTGTCACTTTTAAGATTATATTTTATAAGTATTAATACTACTGGACACAGTCATAAAAGAGGTCGGTGAGCAGGGGGAAGGAAAAATTCTACCTAGATAATTGATGGTGAAAAATTTTTCATCTCTACGATAAGCCGCGCTTGGTGCGTCTACGGGACTGCCTTTTCCAAAAGGCTGATAAAAATTTTTCATGGTTGGTTGTGAGATTTTACTGTAAAAGATCGACTGTAAAATAGAGGTTATTCAGAGGTATTTTATACTTGGGTATACTGACTGAATAATAGAGGTTAATCAGAAATATTCCTAATTTATAAATATAGTATGAAAAAGAAAAGACAGAGAGGATTACATAAACTCATCTCTGCTTTTGCTAAATAATTATGTAGAATATGTATGCAAAATTGGCATTAAATCAAAAGTAGCAAACTTATAACTTCCACAGTCGTCAATCTACTAGTTATGAGCAGGTTGTACAAAACCTAAAGTTAAACTATCTTTAGCGAGGAAGTGATGTAAATGGTAAGCTCTCTCTTCGGCTTTTAGCAGAATTTGTTCGTATAAATAGCGTGTACCTCTATCACCTAAACTTTCTGCTTGGGCAGCTTGACGACGAATCACACCAATAATTGCTTGCTCTGCTTGCAGATCATTTTCTACCATCTGACGACTAGAATAGGTGCCATCACTTTCCTGCTCAAAGCAGCATAAATCAGCTAACTTAGCAAACGTAGCAACTGGTACGCCCCCTAATCCATTTAAGCGCTCTCCAATTTCATGGATATGATCTTGCACATCTTTACAACTGTCATTAAAAAAATCATGTAGGGAGGTAAACTCTGCGCCCTCAACCACAAAATGATGTTTTTGGTATTGCAAGTAAAGTGCTTGGAAACTAGCTAATACGACGTTAAATCCTTCGCATACAGGTTGAGTGATGCTATGGTCTAACAAAATAGGATTGTCATAAACTTGACCAAATTCATGTATCAAAGTTTGTGTTTCTGACATGGTTGTTTTCCCTCAATTGCAATTATTCATCACTAACCAATCGGCCTCTACATATTAGCATCTAAAACATAAAATTTAGGTCAACCAATATTAAAAATAATTTATTTTTTTGAATTTATAATTTCTTCGGAATTCAATTGATTTTTAATATCAATAAAATCTTTCTATAGCATTAGAGTATTCATTTATACTAGCTTTCAGTAAATATTTTCAATAAATATATAGATATAAATATGAAGACTTAAAAAATAGTTTTCCATCCAGATAAACTCTTCAGGTTACCAGGCAAATAAAAGTACAATTTTTGCGATAGTTATACTTACGAGCATTCCAAACACGCAGAAACACCAGCAAACTATAAACTTGAGGCTATGGGAATAAATTGAACTTGGTCTATTTCTGGGGAGCATCCTGATTCGCCAATGGTAGAGGTAGGGAAGTGGATGTAGATAAACCAAATGTGAATAAATGCAAATTTTAATGCTTTTTTGGGATTTAGTTGAGAAAACTTTGCACTTGAGTTATCTTGGTATAAGAGAAACTTTCTCACTTATGATTCAACAATAGTGGTGAAACACACTATTATTACTGCAAATTAATTTCACTTTGGAGGTAAATCTGGAAAAATTAGAGGAACAGCAGGTAATTGAGGTTGATTGGTTGGATCGTTGGTTAGTTTATAAACGCTTACAGGAACTAGAAATTCCTTGTTCCTGTGAAATGAATCAACCATTAACTGTGCAGATTAGTAATCCTGTGGCTTTGATACAAGTATGGAGTGTGATTAGACACTCTAGTGCTTCCCGTCAACAACTGATTAGGATACTAGAAAAATCCTGGCAGCAAGATTTGTAAAAGCTAAGTCTGAGTAGAAAATAGATCGAAAACCATGAGTAATTACCGTAGTTCCCAAATATTAGAATTTATCGCCGAAGGACGCTTGGTTGATTTTGTCATTAAAGATGGTTACAAATTAAAAGGCTTACGGTTAGAAACTGTTGACGGAGCGGTTTATGTCAAGTTAGCCAAGCATCTACGAATAAACTTTAATTGGATGTTACCGCCAGGAACTCCCTTAAAAATCTATGGTGAGACAAAACTGAGTACTAAAGGGGAAAGAAAATTCAAGGCTCAGAGAGTGATAATGGGCGGGAAACTTGATCATGTAGGGGCAAAAGTATCCCCATCTCCTAATTTTTCTCCATCCTCTGCTGTGAAGGGAGTCAAGCCCAAACCAGCAAAAGCAACTATTTTAGTGTGTAAAAAGTCTGATTGTATGCACCGGGGTGGGAAAAAAGTATGTCAGGTTTTAGAATCTGTAATTAGCGATCGCGGTTTAGAGAATAATGTGACAATTAAAGGTACTGGTTGCATGAAAAGCTGCAAGGCTGGCCCTAACCTGATCATGCCAGATAAAACTCGCTACAAACGTATTCAAGCGGAAGAAATTCCCGCCTTAGTAGATAAGCATTTTGATGTTAAGAATATCAACTCCCAGCAGAATTCTGTCCCGGAAGTCAACATAACTAATTAAGGTTGTGTTATCTAAAATTAATTGGCGATTGATTTGTGTCAAAACACCCTGAACAGTTTTTATATGGAAGCTAGATTCATACCAAATTGCTTTCAAGGATAGTCAGTATGTCATTGTCATGGTTACGGAGCGGAAGGAAGCAATCTCACCAACTGAACTACTGCAATAGAATGCAACTTAGTATCACAATCTATTTCAGATAAAAATTGTCCAACTTATTTTTACCTTCAACCGCAAGAAGGCTGACACCGAATTCTTTGAATCTGTGGTGGGATAAATAGCAAGGAACCGTGGGGCGCATGGTCTAAAAGCTCATTTTTGTCGTCTTAGAAAATTTCCTGAGAGGCTTACACTTACCTGTCAAGGAAGTGTAAGTATGCCATATGATATCCCCTTAAATTACAGCGATACAATCAATTTCTACCAACACATCTTTTGGCAAACGAGATACCTGTACACAGGCACGGGCGGGTGCTGTGTCTGCATCAAAATATTGGGCGTAAATGCTATTCACGGTGGCGAAATCATTCATATCCGCCAGAAAAACCGTAGTCCTGACTACATCGGAAAAAGTAGCTCCTGCAGCCGTCAAAATTGCCTCTAAATTTGCCATTACTTGCTGAGTTTGTTTGGTGACATCCCCTTCGCCCATAATAGATCCTGATACAGGGTCTAAAGCAATTTGTCCACTGACAAACAGCATTGTACCAGTAGCTGCGATCGCTTGGCTATAAGGCCCTACTGGTGCAGGTGCATGAGCGGTGTGAATAATGTTTTTTTCCATATTTTTCCTATTGACCTAACCTGGGACGAATTCCATAATGACGATACTGCCAATAATCCCGTAAAATCCGGTCATGGTCAAAACATAAATTACTAGGTACGCCCCAAGGCTCAAAAATACCCACATCTTTAGCATCATCTCCCGCCACAGGTTCCCCAGTAGCTGTGGCTAAAAATACCATGCTAATGGTATGCTGACGTGCATCCCGTTGGGGGTCAGAATATACCAAAAATTGTTCGATTAGCTCTATTTTTAAGCCAGTCTCTTCCCAAGCTTCCCGTTGTGCTGCTACCTCTATGGGTTCCCCATAATCCACAAAACCCCCAGGAATTGCCCACCCCAATGGTTGATAGTGGCGTTCAATTAAAATAATCGGTCTATGAGGGCGATCAATTAATTCAATAATAATATCAACAGTGGGAGCCGGATTCCTATAAGCCATAACCAATAATTTATTTATATCTATTCACAAAAGTTTGTAACAATTTAAACCATAATCTTTAATAATCTAAAGTCTAAAATTGTGGGACTAATTCCATGATAAATTCGATGGGATAATGATTCCTAATAGTTCAGGATAAACATGCCTTTTCCTAGAGCCAGTGGTATTTTGTTACATCCCACCAGTTTTCCCAGTCGCTTTGGGATTGGAGATTTGGGAACAAATGCCTACCAGTTTATAGATTTTCTCAAGGAAAGTTACCAACAATATTGGCAAGTATTACCATTGGGGCCAACAGGTTTCGGTAATTCCCCTTATATGTGCTACTCAGCGATGGCAGGTAATCCTTTGCTGATTAGTCCAGAAATTTTACAAGATGAAGGCTTGTTAACGGAAGCAGATTTTGTTAATTTACCACCTTTCCCAGAGGATAAGGTAGATTATGAGTTAGTTATAGATAAAAAAATTCCCCTGCTACAAAAAGCTTGCACCAATTTTAAAAATAATGCCACTCCCAAACAACGACAGGGATTTGCAGATTTTTGTCAGAGTAAAGCTTATTGGTTAGATGATTATGCCTTGTTTATGACCCTCAAGGATAATCAACAAGGTGCTAGTTGGCATCAGTGGGAACCAGAACTAGCCCAACGCCAACCCCAAGCCATAGAAGCAGCAAAATTACAGTTAGTGGGGGAGCTTTTTTACCACAAGTTTCTGCAGTATGAGTTTTTCCGCCAGTGGTCAGAATTAAAAAAATACGCGAATAAATGCAGAATCGATATCATTGGTGATATTCCCATTTACGTAGCCCATGATAGTGCTGATGTTTGGGCAAATCCAGATATTTTTTGCTTAGATAAAGAAACTGGAGAAGTCTCACTCATGGCAGGAGTACCACCAGATTACTTTAGCGCCACTGGTCAACTATGGGGAAATCCTGTTTATAACTGGGAGGAACTACAAAAACAAGATTTCCACTGGTGGATACAACGCTTTGAAGCCATGCTGGACTATGTAGATATTATTCGTATCGATCACTTCCGGGGTTTTGAAGCTTATTGGACTGTACCCCAAGGGGAAGAGACAGCAATTAATGGTGAATGGATTCAAGCACCAGGGGAAGAGCTATTTGAGACTATTGGCAACAAATTGGGTAAGCTACCTGTATTGGCGGAAGATTTGGGTATTATTACCCCAGAAGTTGAAGCACTGAGGGACAAATTTGAATTTCCGGGGATGAAGATTTTACAATTTGCCTTTGGTTCCGATCCCGATAATCCTTTTTTGCCTTTCAATATACCCCGAAATTGTGTGATTTACACTGGAACCCATGACAATGATACAACCATTGGCTGGTTTGATCAGGCTGGTGATTACGAGCGAAACAACCTGTTAATGTATTTAGGTTGTATCAGTCCTGATGGTATTCATTGGGATTTAATTCGCCTAGCTTTAACCTCTATAGCTAATCAAACGATCATCCCCTTACAGGATATTTTAGGCTTAGGAACTGAAGCCAGGATGAATTTTCCTAGTAAGGCTGAAGGTAATTGGAACTGGCGTTATCAGGTAGATATGTTAACCACAGAAATTAGGGAAAAATTGCAAAATTTGACTCAACTGTGTGGACGCGCACCCCAACGTGAACCTGAACCCGAATTGGAAATGGGGAAATGATGAGATCATAGTAAGGTGGGCAGTGCCCACCCTACGAAATAATTAATACCGATTCCTAGCAGCAATCTTCATCTCTTTCATTTTCCCACGTTGACCCATTTGTTTAGCTTGCTGTTGATTGACACTGACTAAAACTCCCCCTGCATTACCAGTTTTGATTGTTAATTCTTCTTTAGCCTGCCAAGTACGACGAGAACCTTTAGGGAGATCACCTTCATATTTAAGTTTCCCATCAGCTTTTACCTGCACCCAAGATTTTTCTTTAATAGTCAAACCAATTTCTACAGATTTATCGCCTATTGTCACATTTGCAGCAACTGGACGAGTGGTTTTATTGATTTGGGCTGTGGAAATATTTCTTGCTTGTAGGGTATTGATATTTAACAATTGAGATAAACCACTCACAGAGCAAAAAATTAAACCGGTGTAAAGTAAGTAAAGATGAAAAGGACGTAAGGGATTACTAATTACTTTTTTCTCCGTTGGCTGATTAACAACCTGATTAACATTGATCGGAAATCTTTTAGCTAACTCCGTTCCATCTAAACCAATTGCATCAGCAGATAATCTAATTAAAGCTTGAGTGTATACAGGCTCTGGTAACTCATTTAAATCCCCTTCTTCAATTGCCTGTAATAATCTTTGGGGAATCATAGTCAACATCACCACATTTTCTAGGGATAGACCTTTTTCTAATCGCGATTCCCTAATTTCAGCCCCTATTTGAGCTAACTCTTTGTATCTTTCTGATGAAGTAATTAATTCAGTCGGCTCGTAATTTTTTTGCCTGATGAAACTCTTGATCTTCATAACTCCGCTACACTCCTTAACCCGAGGAAATCATTAATAGGAAACTGCTGGAATGACTTTTTTTAAAAAGCGCAGTTCAAAATCTTGTAGATGCCGATACTTACCGACTTCTAAGCCTTGTATCGTTGATGTGTGTAATTGAATCGTACCGATGGCAGTCCGATGCAGTGTAATTACTGGATATCCTAGTTGTTTTGCTACTCGGCGAATTTGACGATTTCTACCCTCCTTTAAGATAATTTCTAAACGAGTTTGACCTGCAAAGTTTTCTATGGAGCTTACACTAGCAGGTCTAGTTTTTTTCCCATCTAACATCACCCCTTGACTCCATTCCTGTAATACTGAGGCTGTTGGAGTCCCTTTAACTACTACATCATAGGTTTTGGGAATGCTATGACTTGGGTGGGTGAGATAATATGTCAATTCTCCATCGTTGGTCAGGATTAAGGCTCCTGTAGAATCTGCATCTAAACGACCAACTGGGTGAATTCCCTGACCTATTCTCAGGTTTTGAGGAAGTAAATCAATTACTGTTGTTCTTCCCTGGGGATCGTCGCAGGTAGAAACAATCCCAGCAGGTTTATTTAATAACAAATATATTGTTTGGGGACGCGATCGCGGGGATACTAATTTTTCATCCACAGCAATCTCGTCTGTTTGGGGATCGGCTTTTTGCCCTAAATGGGCAACTACACCATTCACCCACACTCGCTCTTGCCGAATCATCTCCTCAGCTTGACGACGTGAGGCAATACCCCATTGAGCTAAAATTTTCTGTAACCTTGCCTCCATATGGAAATTACTGATTATTCTTTAAAGGATTGAATAATAGATAGACAATTTTAGCTTCCCTACGTAAAAAAATGCCATACTTCAGTGATGCATCTTACATAAATTTTTGTTGAAGAATTTGTATTTTTTCCGTAAATACCCTTTAATAGAGTCATTACATGACAAATAAAATTTCTCCGAACCGAAGTAACAAGAAAATTCGTATCGTCACCAAAGTGCTGACTAAAGCATTAAAATTGTGGTTGCGATCACAAGTTAGTGATATATCTCAACTGGAAGTGGAGATACAAGCTAGTGATAAACAACTTTTGTCTGGATATATACCTAAGGTATTAGTTTTTGCCCGCCATGCCATTTATCAAGGTCTTCATCTGACACAGATAAAACTTGTAGCAGAAAATATTCAGATCGATATTGGCTCAGTTCTTAAAGGACAGCCCCTGCGATTATCAGAAATAGTACCCGTTGTTGGCGAGTTAATCGCTGAGGAAAAAGCACTCAATGCCTCTCTCTCTTCTGATTTATTATCGTCAGGTTTAAATGAAGTCCTGCATCAACTATTACCAGAACACGAGCCAAAAGCCAAGGGTATTGTTTGGCAAAATATTTTCCTTGGGCATAAAAAAATTATACTTACAGCTACTCAGAATCAAAAAATTGCCCCCCAAGACCTAGAAATCAACTTGGGCATAGATTTACTCAATGGGAATGAATTACAAATTTCACCAATCAGAATCCAAGAACATACAAGGGTGTATCTAGACAGTGAGGATGGATACAAACTCAATCTGGGGACTGATGTGGATCTTAAACAATTAACACTCATGCCCGGAAAATTAGTTTGTCATGGCAGAATTAATATCAATCCTTGACTGCTCCCATACCTGAAGGCGAGGGGATTCTAAAAGATGCTACAGGACGGGTTAAAACCGCGTCTTTTTGCTTCTAATTAGCTGTGTTGATCTTTCTCAAGGGCTTTCACCCTCTCGTTACACTTCTGGTAATATTGGTCATAACAATTTTGGATTTTGATTGAACCCATGTATCTCTAAAGTCAGGGTCTATAAATTCCGATAAAGCGAGGTTTTGGGTGTTTATCCCATGAACGATATCATCAAGAAATGAATTTTTGCGCCTTGTGCTTATGCATGGCGGCACAATTATTAATTATTTGTCCATAAATCAATTTAGGGGCTTGTATCTATTCATTTAGTGAGTAAGGGTAATACCAGTGTCACAAAATAATAAACTAATGGAGCAGTAAAAATGTAACTGTCCGTGCGGTCTAAGATGCCTCCATGACCGGGGATCAAATGCCCGGAGTCTTTTACACCTGCATCGCGCTTGAGCATAGATTCAGTCAAGTCACCTAATAATGCAGCAATGCCAACCAACAAGCCTAAGATTGCACCCGTAAATATGGCTTGAGCCCAGTGTAATTGATAACTTCCTATAATGGCAACAGTAACACTGGCAGTAACTCCGAAAACTGCTCCTTCTACAGTTTTCTTGGGACTAATATCTGATAAGGGGGTTTTACCAAAAAATTTACCAAAGATGTAAGCACCGATATCAGCAGCCCAAATGCAGAAAAATGTGAGTAGTGTGGCTGTTAGACCTCGGGGCAAATCAGCAAAATTTCCTGTGAATAATATACTTTGCCAATCTTGAGGTAGATAACCACCTAAAGGTAAATTACTTACCATAGCAGTGTCGAACGCTCGTAACCTGACCCAGTAGCTTGGTAGATAGCCAGTATAAAACAATCCTAAAATTGAAGCGGAAATATCAGCAATTGTAGCTAGCTTGGGTTGGAATAAGAGGTAGAAACAAATAAATGTACCTACTAATGGCATGACCGCATCAGCCAGATTGTCATCTAAAGTGCAAATGATTAATAACAACTGGCTAACAATCATGGTGGTTTTCACCGTGGGAGCAATACCTGCCGCTTGTACTAAATTAAAGTATTCTTTTTGACCCAAAAAGATAATTATTGCAAATACGGCGGTAAAATACCATCCACCCAAAAATGTTGCTGTCAATGCTACAGCGATCGCTACAATTCCACTAATAATCCGAGACCAGGGCATATGATATAAATTATTAAGTATAAAGGATCATTTTGTGAAGTGTAAAATATAAATTTTTATAGAATTTAGCGCAAAACCCATCAGCTTTAGCTGTGGGATGTGGTGCAGTACGCTTTTAAGCCCAGTGTATTTAACTTTTATGTAGCCGTAAGTCAAGTAGTTCTCATAAGAGGACTTGCAGCTGTAGAGCATAGGGTGAAGATGCTTTCTGTGGGGAAAACCATTGGGTTCCCTATGACGAAAGAATCCCACGGTTTTAGCCTAGCGTAACCGTGGGAGTGTCAACCTAACTTGAAAAGGCAGGGGGCAGAAGACAGAGGGCAGGAAGAAGTTCCGATGAAAAATAATTTGCACTGTCAATTACCTAAGTAGAATCTTCTTTCTCCCAGCTCCCAACTATCAATTATCAACTCCCCACACTTCTTCAGCAAATCTCCCTCCTTCAATCCAATTTTTCTCCACTGAGAATAAACATGGGATCGACAGCAGCGAAGGTTTGAGAAAATCCCCTAGTTTCTAAACGATTGACAGCCGACTGTACTACTTCAATATTGCGTGCCTGTAATTGAGCAAGACTTTGGGAAATAGAGTATAGACTTTCCAAATTAGCTGCTGTAGCTACAACTCGACCTGATTCTGGTAAATAATCCCATACAGCTTGTAAAATCTCTTGAATAGGTCGTCCCCCTTCAATACAAACCCGATCTGGTATTTCCTTAAGTGCCGATAAACAGTCAGGAGCGCTACCTTCAATTACTTGTACATTTGGCACCTGGAAGTGATCGCAATTTCTACGGATGAGATTGGCAACATCTTCATCTCTTTCCACGGCGATAACTCTTCCTTGGGGACATAACAAACCAATCTCCACAGGGATTGTTCCTGTACCTGCACCAATATCTAGAAGAACTGAATCTGGTTTAAGTCGCAGTTGAGCAATTAATAACAGGCGAATTTCCCGCTTGCTCAGTGGAATACCTGGTAAACGCTCAAATAATTCATCTGGTATTCCAGGAGTAATATAAGGCCAAAGTGGGGAAGGCATAAAAGTAATTAACTATATTAAATATATATATTGGCTTACTTATAACAGCATCAATAGACTTTTGGCATCAATCAAGGGAGAACCTTGACCTTTAAACCTTCTGCTTTTGCCCTTCCTGCATACAAAAGTATATTTTTGCGAAAATTTCATCATCAGCATTTTATGGGGGTAAATTATGGAAATACTAGCTGAACGTTACCAAATACAGGAACAATTGGGTAAAAAAGCTGGACGCAGGACACTGTTAGCTAGAGATACCTTCACTCAGGA
>NZ_FYBH01000074.1 GCF_900185595.1 Calothrix rhizosoleniae SC01 | reverse complement strand
CGATCACAATGTCAAGGTTGTTGTTTTCCAGTCTGCACACCCAGAGATTTTTGTCGCCCATGCTGACACGAATTTCCTCAAAGACATGTCTACAACAGCAGTATCACTTGACGAGGTGAAATTGCTCTATTTACAAACCACGCTGGAGCGTATTAGTAAACTGCCACAAGCGACTATCGCCAAAATCGAAGGGTTCGCACGCGGTGGCGGTCATGAATTTGCGCTGGCTTGCGATATGCGCTTTGCAGCTCGTGGCAAGGCAAAATTTATGCAGATGGAAGTTGGTATGGGCATCCTGCCTTGTGGAGGTGGTGCATCACGCATGGCTCGTCAGGTAGGTCTGGGACGTGCATTGGAAATTATTTTAAGTGCGCGTGATTTTGATGCAGATGAAGCACAAGCCTATGGCACTATTAATAAAGCTCTCGATGCGGACAAGATTAGTGCTTATGTAGATGAATTGGCAAAACGCATCGCCCATTTCCCCGCTGATTCGATTAATGCTTGTAAGCAGGCTGTTTACGCTTCAATCGACAAGCCAATCGAAGATGCCCTTAGAGAAGAAGCTTACTGGCTCTATCAAGCAACAAGTAAAACACCAGCGATTAAGCGTTTTCAAGTCGCAGATGACAAAGGCTTGCAAAATGATATGGAGAACCAGCGTAGTTGGGAGCAAGGGGTGATTGCTATTCAGGAAATCGAATAATGAAAATTCTTAGAAAAAAAATATGCAACGCTACCATTCTCATTACCGGTTCAACCGACGGTATCGGCTTAGAAACAGCCAAGCTTTTAGCTTCAGAGGGGCACGATGTTTTATTGCATGGTCGTAATTTAGGAAAACTCGAAAAAGTACAAAAAACACTTCTTGAACTCAAGGGTGGCGGACGTGTTGAAATCTACTTGGCCGATCTATCTCTCATGACCAATGTCGAGGTGCTTGCTAAGGCTGTGGCAGAAAAGCACTCTAAACTTGATGTGCTAATCAATAATGCAGGCGTTTATAATGCGCCCGATACTTTTACCCAGGATGGGCTTGATGTACGCTTTGCTGTCAATACGATCGCTCCCTATCTGCTTACACAAAGGCTATTGTCACTGCTCGGTACTTCAGGACGGGTGATTAATTTGTCCTCCGCTGCTCAATCGACCGTCCAAGCAGAAGCACTGTCTGGACGAATCCAGCTACTCGATAGAGCAGCTTATGCACAAAGCAAACTGGCGCTTACAATGTGGTCGCGCAGTCTAGCACTTTCTCTTAAGGATCGCGGTCCTACAATCATCGCCATTAACCCTGGTTCAATGCTAGGCAGCAAAATGGTGAAACAGGCTTTTGGGGTGACCGGCAGTGATATCCGCATCGGGGCAGAAATACTTACTCGTGCAGCATTGACGGATGAATTCAAAACTGCTTCAGGAAAGTATTTCGACAATGATTCAGGCCAGTTTGCCTCTCCTCATCCTGATGCACTTGATACAAAAAAATGCCAAGAAATTGTACGTGTGATTGAGGGGATTTTAGCTTAGACATTGGTGGTGCATTCAACAAGTAAATGAGAATTAATATTAGAACCTTTCTAGCACTAGCACTCAGCCTAAGAAGCCCAGCCTTTATATGGAATGGACTTTACGACAATCTACTTAACCCGAACTCAAGTTATTTACCTTGGGTGAAGAACAAGCAATAAAAGATACAGCTACTGCGATCCAAGATGTGTTACGCTGCTGGGGCTAATCACCTTGTTTGGAATACCATTTAAACGACAATACCTTGTTTCCATAGTCCTTAAGCATGTTAACCTTCTCAGCCCTATCTACATTCCTTCCCTCCTTCACTCCTTCCCTCCTCTACACCTTCCCACTTAAGATGGACTATAGTCATTTTTCTGGAGTTTTTTGGGAATGAGCGCAGCAGATCCCGTCAAGTTGATGAAGCAAGAAGTCGGCAAATCCGCCGCCGCCCTAGTAAAATCAAATTCGATTGTGGGTTTGGGTACGGGGTCAACTACAGCTTATGCAATTCAGTTTATTGGAGAGCGTCTGCAATCTGGCGAACTGAAGGATATTGTTGGTGTCCCTACTTCTTTTCAAGCGGAAGTTCTCGCCAAACAGTATGGTATTCCTCTAACTACCTTAGATGCTATTGACCATATTGATATTGCCATTGATGGAGCAGATGAAGTCGATCCCCAAAAGAATTTGATTAAAGGTGGTGGTGCTGCACATACCCGCGAGAAGGTAGTGGATTACCTCGCCAATCAATTTGTGGTGGTGGTGGATTCTGGAAAAGTAGTCAACAAACTAGGTTCTGTATTTGCAGTTCCGGTAGAAGTAATTCCCATGGCAGTTACGCCGGTAATGAATGCTCTGACAAAATTGGGTGGTAAACCAGAACTGCGTATGGGTGTGAAAAAAGCTGGCCCTGTGGTTACAGATCAGGGTAACTTAGTCGTGGATGTTAGATTTGATGATATCCCTGACCCTGTGAATCTAGAGAAAGTACTCAACAATCTTCCTGGGGTGCTAGAAAATGGCATTTTCGTCAATTGTGCTGATGTGGTACTAATTGGCGAAGTCAAGGATGGTAAGCCTCTGGTACGGGAGATGTAGAAGAGTGAGGGAGTGAAGGAATGATGGAGTGATGGAGGGAAAGAATGAAGGAGTGATGGAGTGAAGGAATATTAGGGAAATAACTTTGAGATTATATATTCCTAAAATTATAGACACACATCGTCTATGCTCCCCCCAATCTCTCACTCTCTCACTCCCCCACTCCCTATCTCAATACTTCCTCTCCTTGGGCTCAAACATGTTAATTGTCACGGGACGAGACTGGATATCAACGCCGGATGGGGAATAATATGCCACCGTATGCTTGAGAAAATTGCTATCGTCTCGCTGGGGATAATCTTCACGGAAATGTGCACCCCGACTTTCCCGGCGATTAACAGCAGATGCCATAATCATTTGCCCTACTACCATCACACTTTGTAATTCCAAAGCTTCAATGATTTCTGTATTCCAACATTTACCTTTGTCGTCTAAGTAAATTTGCGAATATTGTTGTTGTATTTCTTGTAACTTTTCAAATCCTGAATGCAATATATCCTCGGTCCGAAATACGCCGCAGTATTCGGTCATACAATCTTGGAAAGCTTGACGAACTTGATTAATTCGGTAATTTCCTGTTTGTTCTAACACAGTTTGAATGGTTTGCTGTGCCTGTTGGATGTAATTTTGCTCGTCTACAGCAGGTAACTTGCGATTCTGGACATATTCAGCGATCGCAGCACCAGCTCTACGTCCATAAACTATACATTCTAATAGGGAATTGCTACCTAGACGATTAGCTCCGTGTACGGAAACACAGGCACTTTCCCCGGCGGCAAAAAATCCTTCGACTAAACTATCATCACCACCACGCACCCGACCTTCAGTATTCACAGGAATCCCACCCATACAATAATGGATGGTGGGACGGACTGGCATGGGTTGATGTACTGCATCCACACCTACTAAACGATGTGCTTCTTCCCAACAAAAAGGAACACGGCTCATAATCTTTTCCTTACCCATGTGCCGTAAATCTAGATAGACAAAAGCACCTCCGGCACTACCGTCTGCATTTATACCTCTACCTGCACGAATTTCCGTAGTTATTGCTCGGGAGGTAATATCACGGGGAGCAAGCTCCATACGGCTAGGGGCATAGTTTGCCATAAAGCGATCGCCTTCGCTATTAATTAAATAGGCTCCCTCTCCTCGTACTGCTTCGGAAATCAATACTCCCACGGGATATAAACCTGTGGGATGGAACTGCACAAACTCCATATCTTGCAAGGGCAAACCAGCCATTGCTGTCATTGCTAAACCATCCCCTGTACAGGCAAAATCATTAGAAGTAGTATTATATACTCGACCATATCCTCCAGTCGCAAACATGACAGCCTTTGCCCGTACTACTTCTATTTGCCCATCCTGAATGTGATACATTACTAAGCCCTTTGCCTGTCCATCTTCCAAAATCAGGCGCATCACATACCACTCCTCATAAATTTGCACCCCATATCGCCGCAAATTGTTGACTAATTCATGCAAAATAGCATGACCAGTTTTATCTGCAGCATAGCAAGTACGGTTATGGGTATGTCCACCAAAAGCCCTTTGAGCAATACGACCATCATCTAAACGGGAGAATAATACCCCCATGTGTTCCAAATCAATTACTACACTTGCGGCCTCTTGTGTCAAAATTGCTACAGCATCCTGATCCGCTAAATAGTCAGAACCTTTGACTGTATCAAAAGCATGTGCTTCCCAGCTATCAGCAGAATCCACATTTTTTAAACTTGCAGCCATACCACCTTGAGCTGCTACAGAATGAGAACGAATCGGATGGGTTTTCGCAACTACAGCCACCTTTAAACTAGCATCGGTGCGAGCAATTTCCAATGCCGCCCGACAACCGGCTAAGCCACCACCAACAATAACCACATCAAAATCAACCATAGTTAACCCCTAATCGCCAATCAGCATTGTTATATATTAAAAATTTATTCGATTCCATCTGCAAATAAAAATCCCTGTTCAATAACAGGGATGCTATTGCAATCATAAATTGAAGGTTTGAGATAACACCGTTAATTGCCGGTTAGTAATTTGTGTAGATTTATAAACTTATTCCTTACTCATGTTCACCTTTATTCAGCTTAACTAGTTGCTTCTAAAGGAGTATTCTGGGGAATAGATCGAGACATAGCATCCTTTTTAGTCGCAGCTTCAAAAGGAAGTAATTCAATGTGATTTAACAGTGTAGTCACAAAAGCAAATAGCAAGAACGGTAGGGATAACAATACAATCAAGCCTACTGTAACCAAAGCATAAACAGGTTTAGTCGCTCCCATTAATGCTAATGCAGAAGCTAAACTTAAGGTAATTGTAACTAGCCAAACTATTATTTGACCATATATATCTCCAAAAGTCAGAGTACAGACAAATCGATACTTTTGCATATTAATCATTTTAATTTTCGCCTCTCGTTCCTTTAGTTTCTACATTAAAAGCGATGTTGGGTTTTTAGACGATTTCTAAATATTTTTGAAAGGTTCGTAATATCGCTTTACAATTGGCAAAAATCTGGAAAATTGAGACAAGTTTATCGCCAGAAAAAATAGCCTCTATCATAACCATAAAAATGTAAACGTCCAAAACCCATAAATTGTCCATGAGATTTTTCACCTACAGGGAAGCCAGTTACACCAAATAAATAAATACCACCATGCATGGGATTGTAGTATGGTTTCAAGCCAATAGTAATAGTTGTTCCTGGATAAACTGGAGGGTCAAATGTTATTGATACTGTTCGACTTTTTTTATCTCTAGTGACATCTTGGAGAGGAATTTTTTTACCTCGACGGGAAGGGGTGCCAACAAAACTAATAGTCTTTTTTAAGCGAAAATCTATGTTTTCCAGACCTTGATATTGGTTAATTGTTACTTTTTGTAGGGGTTCTCCCGCATTCTCTGGCAGACTAATGGTAAAGTAATATCTCACTCCTGAAACTCGAACACGGTTGTAGGTAGTTATCACCTTAACTAGACGAGGTGGTTGAACAAAATACACTTTACCATCTCGCAGTTGAACTGCCTGAGTTGGCAAGGCACTAAAACCCTTTATGAAAATTGTTCCAATTAAGGTTGTGGCGAATAATAATTCTATATATTTGATATATCTGATGTTATACATGAGAAATTATCCAAAAATTGATATATGTACAACTGTAGATACAACTTCCCAAGTCCTAGAGGTTTTTAGATGAAGGGAAAATTAATCATATTTGAAGGGGTAGAAGGTTGTGGTAAAACCACTCAAATGCAACTTTGTGATCAATGGTTACAGAGCTTGAATATCCCAACATTGATGACTCGTCAACCAGGGGGTACTGAATTAGGGTCACATATACGACACCTATTATTAAATAAAACAGATAACCAACCTATTGCCGATCGCACAGAGTTATTATTGTATGCAGCAGATCGCTCCCAGCATGTGGAACAATTACTCAAACCCAATCTTTTATTAGGAAAATTAATTTTATCTGATCGCTATATTTATTCTATGATCGCTTACCAAGGTTACGGTCGTGGTCTTGATACAAGTTTAATAGAACAACTTAACACTATTGCTACGGAAGGATTAGAAAGCGATTTAACTTTTTGGCTAGATGTTGACCCAGAGGTGGGGTTAAATCGCAAGCGTGGAGATGGTGATATATTTGACCGAATTGAACAAGAAAAAATAGATTTTCATCATCGAGTACAAGCTGGATACACTGCCTTAGCCACATCTGAACCACACATCATTATCAGGATAGATGGCAGTTTGACTAGGGAAGCAGTACAAGAAAATATTCAAGAAGTTCTGAAGAATAAACTTCAATCTTGGGGGTACATTACTATGTAGATAGGGCAATTTTTTTTGACC
>NZ_FYBH01000067.1 GCF_900185595.1 Calothrix rhizosoleniae SC01 | reverse complement strand
AGGTGTACTAGATATTCAGCCGTTGATATACCTGCTCTAGATATTGGAGATGGTGTTGGGGATCAAAACAAGCTACTATTTCTGCGGCAGATAACTTATCACTAACACGACTGTCTTGGCTAATTAATTCACGAAAATTGCCATCTGGCTGATTCCATGCTTTATGAGCATTTTCTTGTACCAGTGCATAGGCTTCTTCCCGGCGCATTCCTTTTTCTATCAAAGCCAATAATACCCTTTGACTGAATACAACACCACCATAGCAATTCATATTTCGAGCCATATTTTCAGGGTAAACCAGGAGATTTTCTACCAAACCTGTCATTTCCTTAATCATAAAATGGGTTAGAATGCAAGCATCTGGCAACATTATTCTTTCTACAGAACTGTGAGAAATATCTCTTTCATGCCATAGTGCCACATTCTCAACCGCAGCCACAGCATAGCTCCTAATCATTCGTGCCATCCCTGTTAATCTTTCAGAGCGGATGGGATTACGTTTGTGGGGCATGGCGCTAGAGCCTTTTTGACCCTTAGAAAAGTATTCTTCTACTTCCAAGACATCAGTTCTCTGTAAATTGCGAATTTCCACTGCAAAACGCTCAATTGATGCAGCTAGTAATGCTAATACTTGCACATAATCTGCATGGCGATCGCGAGAAATAACCTGAGTAGAAGCTGTATCTGGTTGTAGACCCAATTTTTCACAAGCGATCGCTTCTACCCTCGGTTCCACATTTGCATAAGTCCCCACAGCACCAGAAATTTTACCTACAGCAATAGTTTCCCGTAAGCGAGTTAGACGTTGTTGATGGCGTAAAACTTCAGCTAACCAGCCAGCCAACTTAAAACCAAAGGATATTGGTTCCGCATGAATACCATGGGAACGACCAATCATTACCGTATGGCGATGTTCCCCAGCCTTTTTACGAATTGCTTCAATCAAATCTTCGAGACGCTGTAACAATAAATCCAAGCTGGAAACTAATTGTAATGCTAAAGCAGTATCTAGAACATCTGAGCTAGTTAACCCCAAATGTATGTAACGTCCCGCATCACCTACATATTCATTAACGTTTGTCAAGAATGCAATGACATCGTGGCGAACTTCAGTCTCGATTTCCAGTACCCGTTTGGGATCAAAATTAGCCTTTGCCTTAATCTCTGCAACTGCTTCTTTAGGAGTATAACCCAACTCAGCCTGTGCTTCACATACAGCAATTTCCACTTGGAGCCAAGTTTCAAGTTTATAGGTATCAGTCCAGAGATTGCCCATTTCCGGCAAAGTATAACGCTCAATCACAGTTCGCCACAGAGTACATACAACCGTCATATTGTACAGTTAAGTCGGACTATACAAACAAATCCAGCTAGTTAGCTCATAATATTTATTCATCTAATTTCAAATCCTCCTAATCCTTCTGGCTGTTCGTATTCAACTACCACATTTTCCACAACAGCAGCAGGTGGTCCTTGATGACACCAGCGAATCATCTGCTCTACTGTACTATGCCAGCCTTCAAATACTGCTTCCACTCGACCATCAGGAAGATTACGCACCCAACCACTTAATCCCAGTTTACTGGCGAGCTCCACCGTTGCATAGCGATAACCTACTCCTTGCACTCGTCCTGAGATGAATACATGAACACGGACAATAGAAGAATTTTCTGGAGAATTTTGCACTACTCAACCTCATCGCTTGAAAATTTTTAGAGCTGGAGAACCTCTATAATTTTGACTTATTTTGAGGATTTGATTGATGTTAACCATAGTTTAGCAACATCATGGTTATTAATGCTGGTAAAATTTATCGAGGTTAGTTAATTCTTATATATATGTGAAAATCATGATTAAACTTGCCATATCTTAAACCCTATTTTCGGTTGCTATTGATGTTATGTCTAACCTGCCACCGCTCACAACAGAAACGATCTGGGCAATCCTCAATGAAGAAATTGATAATGCCACAGTCAACCACTTGGTATGGAATTACTTGGGTTATCGCTATGATCCCTCAACTGAGAATTGGAATCTTGATCAAGTCTCTCCAGAATGGCGGGATGAATATCCCCAACCACCAGATTTTATTGCCAGTCGCCCTGCAACAGTTAAATTGACTCGCTCTATCCCCAAAGAAAATAAACAATTACTCAAAGAAAAATTAGGCTTTCAAGGGTATAAAATAGGCGAATTTGGCCCGGTGCAAACTCGTAGAGCTACTGCTGCCAACTGGTTATTAAATTATATGCAGCAAAAAAAACTCGATCATTGAAATTAATATCATATTCGCTTAACTGTGATATGATGATAGACTGCTGCATAAATTTATATTCATTATTCATGGAATTATGGCTCTGACGCAACAGCAAAAACAAGAAATATTTTCACAATACCAAATTCACGAAACTGATACCGGCTCTTCTGATGTTCAAGTTGCGATGTTGACTGAGCGAATTCAACGTCTCAGTACTCACCTGCAAGCAAATAAGAAAGATTATTCTTCCCGTCGAGGATTATTAAAACTTATTGGTCAGCGCAAGCGCCTTTTGGCATATATTAATAAGCATAACCGAGAACATTACCAAGCATTGATCCGTCGTCTAGGTATTCGTGGATAATTGATTTTGCTTATGTCTGCAGAATCTGAAGAAAATCGGTTACCTTTTGAGCCGAATAAAAAACGTCAAAAGTCAGCCAAACCTAAGGCTGAAACAGGAAAAAATCTGAATAAATCTGAGAAAAAGCCAGCAGATACAAAGAAAGTATCTAGTAAACAGAAAAAACAGCCAAAAAAGCCTGCTTATACTAAAGAACAACTGGCAATTCCTCGGGTTGTGAGCCAAAGAATGATGAGGCGAGTCGCTGCCTTTTGTGGTGTACCAACATTATTAGGTATTTCCACTCTCATTGTTAGCTATTTGCTCTTGATCTACACCGATATCAAATTACCTCCAATTTCAGTCCTGTTGCTGAATTTAGGCTTCTTTGGTTTAGGAGTTGTGGGAATTACCTATGGTGTTCTCTCCGCTTCCTGGGAAGAAGGTAGAGCTGGAGGAATTTTTGGTTGGCAAGAATTCAATACCAATAGGGAACGCATGGTAACTGCATGGCGTGAGAGCAAACAAAAAAAAGTGTAATTAATAGCGTCCAGATATCAATTTTTTAATATTGGGTATATAGGTAACTAAGTGTTGACATTATTAGGTATTTATGTTGGGATGATAAACCCATTTTATCAACATTTGATAACATAAAATACGCCTAAATGTGAATCAATAATGCCCAGCCGATAGTCAGGATTTGAACGATATTGACTTATTTACGCCTTTCCAGGCTCTAAGTCACATAAGCCGTAAAATTATCTCCAGAATCCTGATACCCAATTTTATTAATTATTAAGTTAAGTCTGGGCGTGATTTTTTGTATAAGATACTATAAAATTATAAAAAATATTTGTTTTTGAAATATACTCTCAATTATGATGTTTTGAAAAGACGCGTAGGTCTTGTTAACATCAACTAGCTTTTTTACCTAGCTTCAATTTTTGATACAGGCACATTTAAAACAGTCAGGGAATTTAACATGATTGTAGTAATGCGAGTAGGTTCTCCGGAAGTAGAAATTAGCCGAATTACTGATGAACTCAGTAGTTGGGGTCTGACACCGGAGAAAATTGTTGGTCAGCACAAAGTAGTTATTGGTCTAGTTGGTGAAACTGCCGATTTAGATCCGTTGCAAATTCAGGAATTTAGTCCCTGGATTGAGCAAGTATTACGGGTCGAAAAGCCTTATAAACGAGCTAGTCGCCAGTATCGTCACGGACAAGCATCTGATATCGTAGTCAACACACCTGAAGGACCTGTGGTATTTGGTGAAAATCAGCCTTTGGTGGTGGTTGCTGGACCTTGCTCCGTTGAAAACGAGGAGATGATTATTGAGACAGCCAAACGCGTTAAGGCTGCGGGAGCCAAGTTTTTACGGGGAGGAGCATATAAGCCTCGCACCTCTCCTTATGCTTTCCAAGGACATGGTGAAAGTGCCTTAGAATTATTGGCAGCAGCCAGTAAAGCTAGTGGACTAGGCATCATTACAGAAGTGATGGATGCTGCTGACTTAGAAAAAATCGCGGAAGTTGCTGATGTAGTCCAGGTGGGAGCAAGGAATATGCAGAATTTTTCCTTGCTGAAGAAAGTTGGGTCACAACCAAAACCAGTATTGCTGAAGCGGGGAATGGCAGCAACTATAGAAGACTGGTTAATGGCTGCGGAATATATTTTGGCATCAGGAAATCCCAATGTGATTTTATGCGAACGAGGAATCCGTACCTTTGACCGCCAATATACCCGTAACACTCTGGATTTATCGGCTATTCCAGTATTGCGGAGTTTAACCCACTTACCAATTATGATCGATCCCAGCCACGGTACAGGATGGTCATCCTATGTACCCTCAATGGCAAAAGCTGCGATCGCTGCTGACTGTGATTCTTTGATGATTGAAGTACATCCTAACCCCAGCAAAGCGATGTCTGATGGACCTCAATCCCTGACACCAGAAGCATTTGACAGTTTAATGCAAGAATTATCCGTGGTGGGTAAGGCTATGGGACGCTGGCAGCAACCAGCTGCAGCTGTAGTATAGCTATAGCTAGCCAAGTTAGGACATTTTTCAATTGACAGTCCTTTAGTCGAACAATACTGTCCTAACCAATATGTCCATTGCTACATAAGCTGAGAACATTAATTATCTGTTGATGGAATTAATCGGTAAGGCGGGCGATCAATATACGATCCCCGCCTTTTCAGTTGGAAGTTGGAAGATATTTAAATGAGGAAGGAATTAAGGTAGTTACACCTCGACTACTTTGAGAACTGTAGTTTTCTGCCAAGACTTAGAGATTGCTTCTTTACTTCGCAATGACGTATCGAAATAAGTAGAAACTCCAGGTTTTAATATGGGCGAGGTTTACAACTATTTAGTCGGATATAATATCACTCTTCACTTTCCCTACTATTATCTTCTCCTTCTGCTACCAAAACCAGTTGAACGACGGCGAGTGGTAGAGCGACGATTGCTACCGAAGCCAGTATTAGAATTGCGTCTTACAGAACGAGATTTACCAGAATTTTTGAGTTTACTACTACCAAAACCGGAACCAGTACTACGGCTACCTGTTTGTTGCCTGGTACGCACATTAGAATTTGTAGGAGAAGACCTACGAATCGATCCCGTTTTTCGGAAAGTTGTACGATTTCTGACTGCTGCGGGTGGTTCATTGTAACGTTGACGATAACGATCCACTGCCACATTATAGCTTCTGCCATAACCACCATAACCAGTGAGAACTCCACCTGGTTGATAAACAGGTGGTACATAATACTGGGGTCTAAATAATAAACTACCCAGAGCTTGACCTGCTAATGCTCCAGCAAAGGGTGTCCAGAAGTTACTTTCCCGTCGTACAATTACCGTTTCTTGTTGACCTGTTTGGGGATTGGTCTTGGTTTCGGTGACGTTATGGACGTACTCTATTTTAAAATCTTCTGTCAGGTAGAGAACTGGTTCTCCGCTATCTACCTTTAAGTAAGTTTTGTCACCTTGTTTAATTTGTTCATCTGTTAATCGTGCCATCTGCAACTTATCAGTTGTATAAGTTGGCTTGGGACTATTGAGTAAGAACAAGGTATAGGCACCATTCCCGTCATTGTAACTAGCTTGTTGGACTGGGTACTGACCATCACTTATTCTAGTTTTAGTAACTTCTGTGGCTTGGTTATTGCTACTAGTTCGACTGGTAGTTTGACTCACATTACCACCACAAGCTACGGTGGTAACGCATAAACTCAATGTTAATAAAACTACTGTAAATTTACGTAAAATTTTCATCATCATTTCATTACGATCCCTTTCTTGAGCTTAACAATTTGTCTGGGCTTATGGTCAAGTAGGGACTACCTCACCGATTTCGGGAGTCAAAACAATTTTAGATTTTAGATTTTGGATTTTGGATTGACTCAATCCCTATCTTGTAAACGGGAGTCAAAATAATTTTGGATTTTGGATTTCGTCAATCCCGATTTTGTGAACATGGTGGATACAAGTGGTTCGTTTGTTCTACTGTAGGAAAAATCTGTTTTGTGTGAACCACTAGTTTCACAATAATTTTATCAAGCGATCGCAGATTGAATCTTAGAGAGGAAGTTATCTCCAAACAGAATAATCCGTTATGGCTTCTATTTTACTGAATGAAGTTACAAGGGGATCAACTCTGGGTAATACTGAATCAATTGGTCGTTGGTCAATTCATCTCCAAACCTAGCTGGAGAAAAATGTACCTGAATGGCTTGTAATTGATTATTATAATTGAGATCAATTATGGCTTTTAATCCAGCCTTGAGTGCTTGTATGTCAGCCAGGTTGGTTTCTAATTCTTCTAAGTCCCCTTCATAAGCCACTGTAATCATTACTACTACATTACGGGTTGCTGGTAAGGATAAGGGATCGTCTTCATCTACTTCAACATAACCAGGTTCACTAAGATAACGTTGAGCAGAATCGGTAAATAGCTCATTTACATAATCTCCGGCTTCACCTTCATCCCAAAATATATCTCCTTCATTGGCAGCAGATAACCAACTTTCATCATATTGCAGTAGGACTTGGCAAATTTCTACTAGTCCTTCTCCTAAAATGTCTAAATCGCCATCAGCATCTATTGCCTCACGAGCTGCATTATTTAATACTCCTAAAATAGGGGCAATTTCTGAGCCGCTTAAATGTATAAATAATCGACAAACTACATAGCGAGTCCGACCCATCATTTTGTTAAATGCATTCCGCATAGTTCACTCCTCTTAATTGTGTGGATATCAAAAATATAAATCATTGATTGAGATGATGAAAACTTTTAATAAAATCAATGGTCGTATTAAAAGCAGGGATAATTATATTATCTTTATCCTCTTCCAAACTATTTTTCAACAAATAATTTAATTGAGCATTATGTTGAAAATACCTACCAAAATGAGGATGACTATAAACAATTAATTTTTTGTTACTTGAGTTCGTGAGAATTGTTTGAGTAGGAGCTTGAAAGAATTTGATTTTTTCAGTTAATTTGAGAATCTTTTGTTGACTTTTGATAGTGCTTACTTGTTCAATCATGCATTCCATCATAGTATTTAATTCTTGCAGCATTTCCGCATATTTAATACCTAGATAGTAAGTTTCTTTCCCAGATATCATCTCCAAGATAGAACAAATATTCTGATGAGTAGGGGCAGCATTGAGAAAGGGAAGAATAGTAATATAAGCCATAGGGAATAAGGCGCGATCGCTATCAACATTAAAAGTAAATACTGTGCGCCGCAATCCAATTTCCATAGTGGGGGGTTGTTTAATTACTGGATATTTTCGGGCGATTTGGAAATAAGCTCCAGCTAGGGCAAAATTGGCTTGGGTGTCTAAAGCTTGATCAACAATAATTTTAATAGTGGGTGGAGTCTGATTAAAAAACTCGTGTAATTCTTCTAAATAAAAATTTTGGATCATTGAGCCATCGCCCTGAGGACTAAGATCGATCCATTCACAGATGATTTCATCAGTTTTGAGACCAAATCTAGAAGTACCATATAGTTTTGACGCTGTCAGGGTAGCTCCTGTTAAATCTGCACCGATCCACTCAGCATTAATCAATGTTGCTTGATTTAAATTGGCATGAACCAGACTTGCATTAGCTAAATTCGCATGACTCAAATCAGCACCTGCTAAATTAGCTCCACTCAACTTGGCTTCACTTAAATTTGCCCAACAGAGATTTGCACCAGTTAAATTTGCCCACCGGAGATTTGCACCAGTTAAATTTGACCCACTCAAGTCTGTATGACTCAGGTTGGCTTGTCGCAGTTCAGCCCCTTGCATATTCGTAGCACTGAGATTGGCTCTGTTTAAGTCTGTACCATGAAGATTTGCTTCTGTTAAGTTAGCACCATCGAGAATAGCATCTTGCAAGATAGCTCCTGATAAATTGGTCTTAATCAATTTAGCTTGGCGTAAAGTAGCTTCTCGCAAATCAGCACTACTGAGATCAGCATCCATTAAATTGGCGTAACTGAGATCGGCACGAATTAACTCGGCACGGATCAGGGAGGCTTGTTGTAATTGGGTTCCATTGAGATTGGCACGAATCAGGTTAGCAACATTGAGAATAGTTTTATGTAAAATAGCTTCCTGGAGATTTGCACCATGTAGTCTGGCTACATTTAACTTGGCATGACTTAAGTCGGCTTGATGGAGATCTGTGCCACTGAAATTCACAATACTCAAATTACTATGAGCGAAAATTATTTGACTGAGTTTGGCTCCACTGAGATTAGCCTCAGCTATATTAATATTCCTAAAGTCTCTAATGCCAATTTCGTATTTTGCCAACAATTCTTCTATAGTCATGCAAATTACCTCACTCCAATGCCAATTTAGATAAATTTAGCTGAAAACAGCAAGAAGCCCCACATCCTACCCGATAGGGAGGTGTGGGATGAATTGTGAGGTAAAAACGAAACACCCTGCAATTGTATTAAGCCGTAGGCTTAACAGGTTGTGGGGTAGTTGAGTTTTTACCAATATCCTGCTCGGGAAGCGTATCAATAAAATCTTCAATAATACGAGTCATTGATTTATCTTGATTGACGCTATATAAGCGTAGTTTATTCATCCTTCTGTCACTTAATCTTAAATCTAATCTATTTTTCTTCATATTACCCAGATCATGTCTGTACATTAATGATAATATACACAGAGGTCGAACAACAAGGTTAAATCAATGAGAATTTCATACCAGTACCGAATCAAACCAAATAAAAAGCAGCGAGAAATTATTAACAATACGCTCGATATGCTTCGTTGTCAGTATAATTATCAGCTTGCTCAACGATTCAACTGGTATGAGCAAAATCGATGTTGTATTGATAGATGTTCTCTTCTTTGTTATTTACCTGAGCTTAAAGACAAACCAACTTATTACAATCAAAAAGTATCTTTAACACAGCTTAAAAAAGACAGACCTTGGTACAAAACTATCCATAGTCAAGTATTACAGGAAGTTCCTAAAAAAGTTGAAATAGCTTTTGATAGATGGTTAAAAGGTGATTGTAACGGGAAGAAATCAGGTAGACCAAGATTCAAGGGTGTGGGGCAATACAAAACTTTCACTTATCCCCAATTCAAGCGACATCATTTTGTCAGTAATAAAATTACATTATCAAAAATTGGAGATGTCAAAGTAATTGTTCATCGTCCTATCCCTGATGGGTTTGATATCAAAACAGTATCAGTCACGAAGAAAGCTGATGGTTATTATGTAACTTTAAGCCTTGATGACAAATCTGTACCTACTGTTAAACCTGATTTTAATCCTGATAATATCGTGGGTATTGATGTCGGATTAATTGATTTTTATGTTGATTCGGATAATAACCATGTCTCTGCACCTAAACATTTGCGTAAATCTGAACGTAAATTGAAGTCAGCACAGCGTAAAGTATCTCGCAGAAAAAAGGGCTCTAATCGACGTAAAAAAGCAATTAAAAAATTAGGCAAGCAGCATAAAAAAGTTGCTGATACCCGTAAAAATTTTCATTTCAATACAGCTAAAAAACTGCTAAATAAATATGATATTGTAGCAGTTGAAAAATTAAACATCAAGGGACTTGCTAGAACACGATTGGCTAAGTCTATTCATGATGCCGGATGGGGTCAGTTCTTATCAATACTGAAAAACAAAGCCGAGAATGCTGGTTTATCAGTAATAGAAGTTTCTCCAAACGGTACAAGCCAAGAATGCTCTAACTGTGGTCATAAGGTGAAAAAGTCCCTATCTCAAAGAATACACAATTGTCCGGTATGTCATACCAGTTTGTGTAGAGACTTGAACGCGGCAATCAACGTCAGGAAGCGTGGGACGCACGCCCTGAATAAAAAAGCTCAGTTAATGTCCTCATAGAGGAGTCGCTGAGAAGCCCACACTCACCCGTTGGCGCAAGCTTGCCCGAAGGGCTTAGGGGAGTGTGTGGAGTACGTCACAATGTAAAGCTCAGGAATTAATATGAAAATTGGGATTGTCGGATTGGGACTCATAGGTGGCTCCTTAGGGTTTGACTTGCGATCGCACGGGCATTATATTCTAGGAGTTAGTCGTCGTCCATCTACCTGTGAAAAGGCGATCGCTATGGGCTGTGTAGACGCAGCTGGGGTGGAAATGAACTTACTAACAACTGTGGATGTGGTATTTATTTGCACACCCATAGGGCTTATTGTTCCCAAATTTGCAGAGTTAATTCATTATTTACCTACAAGTTGCATTATTACTGATGTGGGTTCGGTAAAAGCGTCCATAGTCCAAGGGATGGCTCCTCATTGGCAAAACTTCGTCGGGGGTCATCCCATGGCTGGAACGGCGGATAGTGGCATAGAAGCGGCACAGAGGGATTTATTTGTGGATAGACCCTATGTACTCACACCTACGGCTATAACCCCTAAACCTGTAATTGAAGTGATAGAAGGATTGGTGAGTCAGTTGGGATCAAAAATTTACCATTGTTCTCCAGAGGCTCATGATTCAGCAGTTAGTTGGATTTCCCATTTACCAGTTATGGTTAGTGCTTCTTTGATCACAACTTGTATGGGAGAAAGGAATCCTCAAGTACTAGAATTGGCTCAAAACTTAGCTAGTTCTGGTTTTCGAGATACTAGTCGTGTGGGTGGTGGCAATCCAGAATTGGGTATGATGATGGCACGGTATAATCGCCAAGCATTATTGGCATCTCTACAGCAGTACCGTCACCATATCGATGCAGCAATAGATATGATCGAACGAGAAGATTGGCAAGCTTTAGAAGAAAAGTTGGCTTCTACCCAACAAGCAAGACCATTATTTACAGAGTAATTGGATTCAGGGAACAGGGGGCAGGGAGTAGGGAGTAGGGAGCAGGGAGCAGGGAGCAGGGAGCAGGGGCAGGGAGCAGGGAGCAGGGAGCAGGGAGCAGGGAGCAGGGAGCAGGGGGCAGGGGGCAGGGAGCAGGGAGTAGGGAGCAGGGAGCAGGGAGCAGGGAGCAGAAGAAGATGTAGCTTATTTACCTGCAATCAACTGTAATTTGAGTGCTACGCTCCCTACCTTTTACTTTTTATCGCAATGGACATATTGGTTAGAACAATATTGTTCTACTCAAAAACTATCAACTATCAACTATCAACTATCAACTATCAACTATCAACTTTACCTTTTACTTGATTAACAGCTGCTCTTAAATTACCTTGGTTTTCTGAGAGTAATTTAGAGCCTTCTGCCTTGGATAAATTAGTCCAATGCATCAACAGGGCTAATTTTACCCATTTACCACTGCGTTCCAATAAAAACCCTGCTGCTTCTCGAGTTAAACCAGTCAAGTCCTGTAAGATGCCCAAAGCGCGATCGCGGAGTTTATGATTTGTGACTGCCACATCCACCATGCGGTTGCCATAAACCTTGCCTAAACGTACCATAACGCAAGTAGAGAGAATATTTAAAGCCAATTTTGTCACCGTACCAGCTTTCAAGCGGGTAGAACCAGCCAAAATTTCTGGTCCAGTTAACAGACGAATATCCACATCAGTTTCACAAGAAACCTGGGAACTAGGTACACAAGCCATAAAAATAGTGGCTGCACCCCTTTGACGGGCTGCTTGTAAAGCACCGTGGACAAAAGGAGTTGTACCCCCAGCAGTAATCCCTACGACCACATCTAACTGGGTAATATGCCGTTGAGCGATCGCTTCAGCTCCATCCTCAGCCCGATCCTCTAAATCTTCCGAACTACGTACCAGCGCCCCAGCACCCCCAGCAATAATCCCTTGTACCAACTCTGGAGGGGTACAAAAAGTCGGCGGACACTCAGCAGCATCTAATACACCTAATCTCCCAGAAGTTCCGGCACCAACATAGAACAAACGCCCACCTTGGCGGAGGCGTTCGGCAGTAATGTCTATTGCCTTAGCCAACTCATTTTTAGCCTCAGCAACTGCTGTTAGAGCCTTTTGATCTTCACTATTAAATAATTCTACTAATTCCAGGGAAGGGAGCTGATCCAGATTGAGACTATTGGGGTTAACTTGCTCAGTTAAAAGATGTCCGCGTGACTGTAAATTTGTCATTTTCCTCATCATTTGCTATGGGAAACCCGTCTAAATATCATGTCCGGTTAAATACTTATCATTATGGCTGCAAGGGAGCAGGGAGTAGGGAGCAGGGAGAAGGGGGCAGGAGGAGAAAGAGTTGGGGCAATTTTTGCATGGATGGCAATATCATAAGTAATTAGGCGGACATGATATAAAATGCTGGCTCCTCAAGACTATACTGTCCTCAAAATCCAGAATCCAAAATCTAAAATCTAAAATGGTATTACACTTCAAATGTTTTTCAGGGGTTTTTTGATCAGCCATTGGTTGATTAACCTGGTATTTTCCGTCAATCCCCAGCCTGTCTTGAGAGTTACAAATATATCAAAAAGAGAATAATTTATTACAATAGTCCTTCTAGCTTGCGACGAATATTATCCAATTCAGCATCAGACATTTCCTGTTCCGTTGAAGCTTCAGTGTTAACCTGCTTTTCTTGGTTTTCTGTTTGCCAGTCAGTTTCTTCTACATTGAGTTCTGGAGGTAAAACTAATGATTGATCATTGGCTGGGATCAATTCATACTCATAACCAGCGCCTTGACAAAATTCCTTAATTTCCTCATCATCAATTTCTTCTACCGAAGGGCTGGGAAAATCCTGAGCTTCTAGTTGTAGGGCAAAACGGGTAGCATCATCTTCAGATTCAAACATGAGAATTTTGTTGCGACCACCTTCCCGAATCGTGTGAATCCCTTCATTTTCACTACCGGCATTGAATAATAACACAAAAACACGCATGAGGGCAATCATCCATCCTTAGTAATTATCTAGTTAATTTATTAACCTTAAAAGCTTATTGGTTGAACTCCTTGGACAGTAGAAGAAAAACAATCATCCTACTTATCTATATGTTGTACATGTTGCATTAAATTTGGGGTGAGAACAATTTGCATTTTTTCAAGTGACTTTATATATTGTCATACGAATCACATTATTTTGTGGTCACTCTATGACACACATATTTCTTAACAATCCCATTATATTTTTGAGTAATCAGTAGAAAAAAACAGCACAGGTGTAATTTAGGGCTTTTAATACAGATAGTTCAATCATGCCACCGGAATAATCTCTTTATTACAGCTATTTTCTCAAATAAGCAAACAAATCATGACTAATTTGTGGATTTTTCCCTCTGTCAACTGCCAAAATTACTAATATCTCACAAGACATATCAAATCACAAATCTTAAAATTATAAATTGGTTTGTACCTACCACGATGTTTGGATAATTAATATGGTGTTGAATTAATTCGGTAGGCATATTCCCATCTTCCATACAGGTGGTTCTAGCCTAATGAGAAGAAATTTGCCAACAGGAAACAGATTTAACAGTCAACTATATAAAACCCGATGAATAAATCTTTCCCTCAGGATACTCAGCCTGCCAACAAAAAGCGCAAACCATTATGGTTAAGAATCCTTAGGCGCGGTGGTATTGCTTTGGGAGTGATGCTTCCCATTGGACTAGGGGTTGGCACTTGGCGGTTATGGATATTTATACAGCAAGATTTAGCTCCCCTAGCAGAGAAAAGTCTCACCACTACACTCAGCCGTCCTGTCAAAATAGGGAAAGTTAAAGATTTTTCCCTCCTAGGAGTGAGATTTGCAGCATCAGCGATTCCTGCTACTGCCACGGATCCAGATTGGGTAACAATAGATGGGGTAGAGGTGGGTTTTGATATCTGGAAATTACTATTTCAACGTCAATTAAAGCTGGATGTAACTTTGGTAAATCCCGATATTTACATTCAGCAAGATGCTCAAGGCAACTGGGTGAGTACAACTTTAGCTGACTCTGGTGAAGGTGGAGCAATTAAAACAGATTTGGACAATCTGCGGATTCGTAATGGCAAATTGGTTTTAGTACCTCATCAAGTCAGCTCCCCACGGGCAATTTTGCCCACAACCAAGAATAAAAATACCTCTGATCGACTCCCAAAATCCCACTCTCAAGCTAATAAAGGGAAAAAAAATCATCCCTTTACCTCTTCTATTCTCTCAAATTCCTCCATCGAATTTTCTCAACTGAATGGTTCTGCTCAACTGCGGGAAAACAATCAACTGATTATGTTTCAAGTGGAGGGAGAGTCTGGTAAAGGAGGAAATATTAATCTGTGGGGAGAAGTACGTCCCAAAAACCTAGCCGCTAGTTTGCAGATGCAAGCAGAGGATTTATTGGCTCCAGAGGTATCGAAATTGGTTCCATTACCCTTCAATTTCCAGACTGGTAGAGCTAAAGGTAATTTAAAAGTCCAGTTGATACCCCAGCAACAACCCTTATTATTTGGCAAACTGGCTGTACAAGGGTTAACAGTGCAACTACCCCAAGTACCCCAAACATTTAATAAGGCTAGGGGAAATATCAGCTTTCAGGGGATGGAGGTGAAACTAGAAAATGTAGTCACCAATTATGGCAAAATTCCCTTAGTTGCCAATGGCATTATCGATACACAAACTGGTTATCAGCTGGTGGGAAAGGTGAAGGGTGTTAACTTACCCCAGGCTTTAGATACTCTGCAAGTCAAATCTCCCATACCCGTAACTGGTCAAGTTAAAGCAGATGTCCGGGTTGGGGGTGCGATCGAAAAACCGATTATTTCTGGTACAGTCAGTACTATTAAACCGGCTCGCGTTGATCAAGTTGATTTTCACAAAATAGGTGGTAAGTTTGATTATTTTACCAGTACTGGTTTAATTTCTATTCGAGATATCCAAGGTAAAACAAAGGTAGGAGGGGAGGTAACTGGTGGTGGTATCCTGCAATTAGGGCAAAAACCTAGCCTGAATTTTCGCTTAGTAGGCAAGAATCTTCCAGGAGATAGTTTAGCTCAGACTTATAATGCTAAACCACCATTGCAAATTGGTAATGTTGCTGCAACCGCAGTATTAACAGGCACTCCCACCAATTTTCAGACCTTTGTTAAATGGCAAGCACCCCAAGCTACCTATCCCGCCACAGGAGAAACCATTGTTTACCCAGATCAAACCGTTGCCTTCCGCAATGTAGAATTAGCAATGGCTGGTGGTAAGGTTGTGGCGGCTGGGACTTGGGATCAGAAGAATTGGTATACAGTGGCACAAGCTAATGGGGTGCAGCTAGAGCCTTTCGTCCCCCAAGAACAATTGCAAAATGTCTCCCTGAATGGAGCTAATTTTAATGGACGGTTAATTATTTCCGGTAGTTCCGCACCATTCAATATCAGTAAAATTGATACTCAAAAAGGTGAGGTGAACATCGGTGGTGGTAAGGTAGCTGTATCAAAGATTCGCTGGGGTGATAAAAATTTTGCTGTTCAATTGGTAGCTAATGGTGTCCGGCTGGGGCAAATCTTGCCAGAATCCCATCCAGCTTTAGCAAATCCCTTGGCAGGTAAGTTTGAGATTGTTGGTAGTAGAGATAATTTTACCCCCAAGACAATGCAAGGGGTTGGTAACGGCATATTAAGTATTGGCGGTGGTACTGTTGCAGTCAATAATATCCAGCTAGCATCAGGTTTATATACAGCCCAACTGCAAGTAAATCAAGTTCCGTTACAACAATTGTCAGAAGTACCAGAGTTGTTCCAGGGAAAAGTTGTAGGTAAGTTTAAGGTGGCTGGCTCCGTAGATTCATTTCAATTGTCAGATATTCAAGCCACAGGTGATGCCAGATTAAATGTTGCTGGGGGTATCGCTACTGCTAATAATATTCAATTAAAAAATGGTCGCTACCAAGCCGCAGTTACAGCCAAGGGTCTGACTGCGCAAAAATTTAACGAACAGTTGCGGGGTAAGTTGGATAGTCAGTTCCAAGTCGCTGGCACGGTGGATAATTTTAGTTTAGCCAATATGCGTGCTGTGGGTGAAGCAAGTTTATCCCAAGGTATTGCTGTTGTGAAACAACCATTGTCAGGGCTGGTAGAATGGACGGGAGAGAGATTAATTGTCAAGCGAGCCACAGCTCCTGGTTTGCAAGCCAATGGTTATATCCTGGCTCAAGTCAAGGATGTGGAAGCACCGGAAATTACGGATTTAAATCTGAATGTAGATCTGAAAAATTACAACCTAAACCAACTGTTGTTAAATCTTCCCCAAGGCATGACTTTAGCCGGGAAGACAGACTTTCAAGGCAAAGTCACCGGTAAACCGGCTACACCCAATATGCAAGGAGAACTTGCACTCAAAAATTTCAAAATCAATCAGTGGGAGTTTGAGTCTAAATTAGGGGGAAATCTCCAATCAAATCCCAGTGGTGGTTTAAATTTAGATGTAAGTGGCACCAGAGATAAAATTGCTTTGAATCTCGATTCCAATGGTAATCCCCAAGCTTTTGAGATTAAATGGCAAGACACCTTAGCTTCCGGACAAACCCAAGGGGATAAATTAGCTGTCAAACTCAAAGATATTCCCCTCCAAGAAATTGGCATACAATTACCAACTCAAAACCCATTAGTTGCAGGGGTATTGGTGGGCAAATTAACCGGAGACTTCCTTATCAACCAGCAAACATGGGCAACTTCCGGAGAACTAGCGATCGCTAACCCCAAAGTTGGTACCATCAAAGGCGATCGCTTACAAGCTAAATTTAATTACGCCAATGGGACAACTATACTCAAGAGTAGTGAATTAATCAAAGGTAATAGTAAATACGCTTTTGCTGGTAATATTACTCAAACATCTGGGCTTCCCAAAATTAAAGGTAAAGCAACCATCGAAGGAGGACAAATTCAAGATGTCCTCAGCGCCTTGCAATTATTTGAAATCCAAGACTTGCAGAGGGGAATGGCTGCACCAAATTATGGCACTGCTGATGACTTAAAAACCAAACCTGTGGGCATCCCAAAATTACCTGTATTAACCCAAATTCAACGTTTTTACGAAATTTTGGCACTCCTAGAGAAACAGCGACAAACACGTCAAGAGTCAGAATTAATACCTCAACTAGCGGATTTAACCGGAATATTCAACGGCGAAGTTGCAGTTGATACCACAAAGGATATAGCAGTTGATTTTAAGCTCAAAGGTGAAAAGTTCGTCTGGGGTGACAAAAATTTTGGTTCTACTTATAATGCCGATCAAGTAATTGCCGAAGGTAGCTTTCAAAATGGAGATTTGAGGTTACTACCATTACGTATAGAGGCAAAAGACGGATTTATTGCATTTTCGGGAAACATTGGTGGTAAGGAACAAAATGGCAAATTAGAGGTGAAGAACTTTCCTCTAGAAGTATTGAGCCAATATACCCAATTGCCCATAGATATAGCCGGAAATCTCAATACCACAGCCGTTTTATCAGGTAGTATTGTTAATCCCCAAGCTAGAGGAACAATTTCTGTCAGTAATGGAGCTATTAATCAAAAGCCAGTTAAATTAGCTGATGCCAGTTTTAGTTATACAGATGGACGTTTAAGTTTTGGTAGCACAGTACAAGTTAGTGAAACAGAACCAGTAAATATTATTGGCAGTATTCCCTATGCCTTACCTTTCAATGGCATTGTTCCAGATAATAATGAAATCGATTTAGATATACAAGTAAAAAATGAGGGATTAGGTTTATTAAACCTATTTACTGACCAAATAGCCTTTGAAAATGGTCAAGGAGAAGTAGACATTAAAGTTGGTGGAACTTTGCAAGCTCCTTATTTAAATGGCACTGCCACCCTTAATAATGCCACATTTTCAGCCCGGACTCTGCCTGGAGATTTGACACAAGTTGCAGGAGAAATAAATTTTGATTTTGACCGAATTATAGTTAAAAATCTGCAAGGTAACTATAGCCGGGGTAAAGTAGAGGCTCAAGGACAAATTCCCATTACCAGGAACTTACCCACACAAATAGATAATCCTTTGACAGTTAGTTTAGAGGAATTATTATTGAACCTGAAAGGACTTTATCAAGGAAATGCTAGTGGTAAATTACAAATTACTGGCGCTGTCCTCAAGCCAACTCTCAGTGGTAAGATCAATTTAACTAATGGTCAGGTAGTGCTATCAGATGCTACCGATGCCAGTCAGACCCAGAAAAATGAGCAACAAGCAAAGCAAAGATTACGAATTAAAGCATCTAAGCAGAATAATCCAGAGTTAGATAACGCAATTGTCAAATTTGAGGATTTACAGTTAGATCTAGGAAAAAACATCGAAATTAACCGTCCGGCACTTTTCAACTTCCTAGCTACCGGAAGCCTTAACCTCAACGGCTCCCTGGGTAGTCCATTACCAAATGGAACGATTCAATTAAAAAAAGGTAGTGTTAATTTATTTACAACTCAATTAAAATTAACTCGCGGCTATAAGCATCAGGCGGTATTTACTGAAGATCAAGGTTTAAATCCATATCTAGATATTCGTCTATTTGCCAAAGTTTTAGATGTGATTCAAAGTACAGACTTTAATAAGGCAAATGCCGGTGGTTTAGCAGCCTTAGAAACAGTAAGGGTAGAAGCTAGTGTCCAAGGACCATCCGATACTCTCAATGAGAATTTAATCCTTACCAGTACTCCAGCACGTACAGAAACAGAAATTGTGGCTTTATTGGGCAGTGGAATCGGTCAAAATCAGCAAACCAATGATAGTACTTTAGCGTTGATTAATATTGCTGGTTCGGCGGTGTTTAATAATTTCCAGCGTTCTTTTAATCAAATTGGTAATACTTTTGGCTTAAGTGAATTGCGTATATTCCCCACGGTAATTTCTGAAAACACCCGAGCAGGTAGAAGAAGTACTTCTAGTTTGGAGTTAGCAGCAGAAGCTGGGGTTGATATTACTTCCAGAATTTCCGCTTCTAGTATTAAAATTTTAACCACTGACGATCCCATCCAGTGGGGTATAAATTATCGTATCAATGATGCATTTCGTTTACGTGGTTCTACTAACTTTTTAGATGATAATCGTGCTGTATTTGAGTATCAGAGGCGGTTTTAACAGTTATCAGTTATCATGCACGGTTTGCCCATTGTTTTTGAAGTTAGAGAAATTGATAAATAATACCAATTCAAATGATGTTTGCAACATATAAATTCTTCGTAAGGGCACGGCATCAGTAATACCGTTTCACTTTAAAATTGATGCACATAGGCAGCAGAGGAGCAGGGTGCAGGGGGACAGAATTTAAAGATTAATCATTTTTATCAGATTTTTCGTGAATTGGTATAAGATACTTTTATATAGGGTCTGCTGAATAACTGCAAAAGATTGATTTATCAATGCTTTGAGGCTATTTTATTGGGGAAAGACGTGCAAGAAAATTAGGATTTTAGGTTTAAAATCCTTGCATCTGTTATTTTTTCTGGCTAATAGAATAGAACTAAAGAGGCACCGAACTACTCCCAATCCCTACCCCCTACCCTCACCAAAAAACTTTTATGCCTAACGGCACGCTCCGCGAACAGCAAGCCCTATATATTGAAAGATTGTGGATGTTCCCTACCCATCTGTCCCATTCTGTTTTCAAAATTCCTCAATAATGCCTCAATATAGACACGAGAATAGGATTTAGGAGATTATACAAAAGTAAAAACAGTTGAATAACTAAATATGACTGCTGCTGTCAAAACATCTCCTAGTCTTGCTTCTCAGATGATAAATGGAATATCGGCAATTAAACCCCTAGCCAACTTCGCCAAGCACCAAGCCAGACAAATGATCATTAAACGTGCGGAAAAAATTGGTGTACCTTGGACTCAAGAAGTAGAGAAACTGAAACAGCGAGATTGGGAAAGTGATTTCGCCCAAGTCCACAATCCTCAGATATCTTATCCTGAATATTATTTGCAACCGTTCCACGCCTATGAAAAAGGGGATCTTTGCTGGGAAGCAGCCTTAGAGGTTGAAGTGGCAGCTAAAGCAGTTCATGCCAGAATTTGGCAAGAAGCAGGGGTAGAGGGTGATTCTCAATTGCGCCAGAGCTATCATGACATTATCAAGGCACAAATTCCCCATTCACCTCAAGATATCATGGATTTAGGATGCAGTGTGGGTATGAGTACCTTTGCCCTGCAAGCCGTTTACCTCCAAGCACAAATCACTGGTGTTGATTTATCCCCTTATTTTTTAGCTATTGCCCATTACCGTTCCCAACAGCGACAAGCTAATATAAATTGGGTTCATGCTGCGGGTGAGTCAACTGGGATTGCAGATAATTCATTTGATTTAGCATCTATGTTTTTAATTTGCCATGAACTACCCCAGTCAGCAACTAGAGAGATTTTTACTGAAGTGCGACGTTTACTGCGCCCAGGTGGACATTTGACAATCATGGACATGAATCCCCAAGCAGAAGCATACAAGAAAATGCCTCCTTATGTATTAACACTCCTAAAAAGTACTGAGCCTTATATGGATGAATACTTTACCTTAGATATGAGACAAACGTTGATGGAAACTGGATTTCATCCTCCTGCCATTATCCCCAATAGCCCTCGTCACCGTACCATAATTGCTCGGGTTCGTGATTGATTTATCTTTAATGCTGTGGGCAGTGATACCACCAGTATTATTACTCCTCGTTTACCATTACCGCGTTACCACTGCCCCCTCTTTATTACAATTATTTCTGTTTTTTCTGTTTGGGTTTATTGCTGGTTCATTTGCAGATTTTTTTGGACAGGTGTTTGACAATGTTGCTGGGGTGATAGTTAATGAAAAACAAATCCAGCCATCTTTTCCAGGGGAAATTTTCCGACAACTACTCCAAGTTGCACCCATCGCAGAAGGTTGTAAATTAGCTGCTGTAGTTATTCCTCTTCAACTTCTGCAAATTCAGTCTCGACTCTGTATCAGTAGTATTTTTTTGTTTGCCATTGCCACTGGTTTGGGATTTACTGCTCAAGAGAACTTGATATATTTGTTTAGTGGTACAGTATCGGCTTTGGAGCGATTGCTTTTCACACCAGTTCAGGCTATATTATCTGCTCCTTGGGGTTATGCTTTAGGCATGTCTATTTGCTTAAATATTCGTTCCCATAGATACACTCAAAGTGTTACCGTTGCTTGGCTAATGGCTGTAGCTTACCATGCCCTGGTGAATGTGTTATCTGCACCTGGTTCTAGGGGGATTTTCGACTATGCTTTATTTCCTTTGCTGTTATGGCTATTTTGGCAAATGGAGCAGTTACTGAGAAGGGTACAAACTAAGTACCCGATAAATATCATTTCTGGTAATACAACTGAGGAACGTTATTGGCAAATAGCTTTGATGGTTTTGGCTTTTTTCTTAGGTGGAAATGCTATTTTTGGGTTATTTAACCTAGCAAAAACTTTACGTCCTTTGGGTATGGAAAAAGCTTTTTCTGCTGGTTTTCTCTTGCCAACCTTGAGTCAGGTACTAGTTAATTTACTTTTAGGTGTTTTGGGGTGGGGAATTTTTCGTTATTTACGAGATTTACCAAGATATTAGGTGGAGGTGGGTAGTAATCCCCCTAAGGGAGTTCCAAATAAAAAATAATCAATCGTTATGAATGCAGGGAGCAGTTAAGTTACTGCGTTGCGCAGTTTCCCCGAGTTGTAGCAAGTGGCACAACCCGAAGGAGAGCAGGGAGAGGGAAAGTTATTTTGGTGACAAAAATTGGAGACGGGTGAAAAAGTCGTGACAAAATTGTTAATTGCCTGTAAAAGTAATTATTACAAAGGCTTGTTGACTCAATTTAAAGTTTCATTTATTGCCTTCATCAACAACTCGTTAATAGGTATCCCTAATACTTTTGCCATGGAAGAAATTACACTTTTAGGTGAAAAAGAACAATACAATCCTGCTTCTAAGAACCAAGGTTGTCCCTGGGGATCAATACGAAAATCAAAAAGACTGTAATGACGACAGCCTAAAGCCTGATGGCACTTCTTAGCAACTGCCTGAACAACCCCTGTCATGGGGTCGCTAGGGTCTACGATCCAAGATTTGATATTATCTTTAGCAGCGAAACTCAAGTCTCCATCCTCTGTTTGTTTAAGTTTGTCAGTGTGATTACGGATAGGATTGTCTTTTGAATTAACTAAATACTCTTCTAGGGGTAAACTTACTAGTTCCCCGTCATTGATGATGACTCCACATCTAACTTCCCTGCCAGGTTCAATATACTCTTCTACTAAGACTTCATCTGCATATTCAAAGGCTGTTTTCAGAGCAGAATCATATTCAGTAATATCTTTTACAAGAACTACTCCGAGGGAATTATCAGAGTTAGCAGGTTTAACCACTGCTGGAGGTTTAACTGTTGGTGTGTCCCCCTGACGCAGCAGTTCCCCGAAAGGTACTTTCACTCCTGCTGCTGCCACAATTGCCTTCGTTTTAGCCTTGTGGGCAGCTACTGCCATTACATCTGGGGTATTGCCTACATAGGGAATATTAAGTAAGTCAAGTAGAGCACGGTATTGAGTCATGCCAGGGATGCAAAACATCTGTGGTAGTGCTATATCAATTTTTTGTGCCACTATAAACTTGATAGCATCAGAGAGAGGCATAGGTTTTGCTGTCGCAATGTCTTCTTGATTTAAAGATAAAGGAAATCGCCACTGTCCATCAGGAGTAACGTAGGCAATATGAAATTCATAGAGTGAAGGATCCATCGTTGCTGCAATACAGTCCTTGGCATATAGGCTTGATAAATTGCAGTTAAAGTTATCGTATGCAGAACCAACTAAATGAAGGACGCGAAGTAATGGCATAATTAATTTCCTGTAATCAAAAAGTAACCAAATAGTCCCGTAGATATAGAAACTCGGGAAGCAAGCTATGTAGAGATGAAAAAACTTCCCTATAAAACATTTAAGTAGTTTATTTAATTCCTTTACCCTTTCCTCCATTTAAAAAAGAGCGAGATAACTTAGGATTACCAAACAACTGAACAAACCCATAAACTGCCATCCCCGCAGCCATACCGGGAAGAACTTCATAAATGGCACTGGATAGATTAAAGCCTAAATTCCAAATCAAAGCTGTAGTAATACCAATTCCCATCATTGCGATCGCTGTCAGTAAATTAACTGAGCGCTGCCAAACTGTCAATATTAATAAAGGACCCAAACCTGAAGCTAAGGCAGACCAAGAAAAAGTGACTAAACTAAACACATTGTTGCTTCCAGTTAGGGCGATCGCTAAAATTATTGCTGTTACTGTTAGGGTTCCTACCTTGGCAAGCTTATAAGATTGAGCTATACCTGGGAACAAGTCTTGGGTTAAGGCAGCAGAACAGGAAAGTATTTGTGAATCTGCGGTGGATATAGTGGCGGAAAACAGTCCTGCTAATATCAACCCTACCAAAACTACTGGTAGCAATTCTAATGATAGATAAGGTAGTGCTAATTCCGGATCGCCAGAAGTCGCTAAATCTGGCATTAGTACCCGCGCTGCTAAACCAATTCCTGTAGCAGAAATAGAATTTAAAATCCCCAAGCTAGTTTTGAGATTTCTAGCAAAATTAATATGTTCGGCTGAATCAATCGCCATAGCACGAACCATAATATGGGGCTGCCCAACCACACCAAAGCCGGCTACTATCCAACCGATAAAGAAAGGTAAAAACCCCCAAGGCTGCTGTGAAGAGTTCCAGGCTATTAAATCTGGGTCAATTGCTGCTAAAGACTGCCAAAGTTTGCCCGTTCCACCACAGCTAGCAACTGCCACAACTAGCAATATTACCAAGGAAATAACCATAATGATGGCTTGTACTGCATCGGTCCAAATGGAAGCACGAATTCCTCCAGAAAAGCAGTAGATGACGACAATTGCAGCCCCTATAATGATGCCTAAATGATAGTTCCATCCAAACACAACATTGACGGCTTTGCTTCCTGCTACCAGTTGAGCAGCAGCATAGGAACCGAGAAAGGCAATGGTAATTAGGGCAGAAATAATCGCAACTAAACGAGAACCTTGGGTATTTTGGCTGAGAAAGGAAGATACGGTATCTGATGCAGTCTCCTCTGATACTTGCCTCAACCGTTTAAACACAAAATACCAGGCGAGATAGTCGCCAATTACCCAGCCAATAGTAAGCCACAGGGAGGAAATTCCTATTTTATAGGCAAAACCAACTTGACCGATGAATAATAAACCACTTTGACCAGTTGCCATAGCTGAAAGTGCAGTCAGCCAGGGATTTACATTACGACTAGCGAGTAAATAATCGGTGGTGTTACTTTGCTTGCGAGTTGAAGAGTAGATACCAACTCCTGTGAATAACAGCAGAAAGAAAATAAAAGTAATTGCAATTCCAACTTGTTTAGTCATTACTACTTATTTATATGTGTAGCTATTGACGATTTATATACGCAATATGGCATAAATAAACCAAATACTTTCAACATTTCAAAAGTCGGAAACAACTGTTTATTTCCACGTATCGCACTACGTAATTAGGTTATCCCTTCGACTTACTTCGACTGCGCTCGTTACAAGTCGCTCAATTTCCCCATCGTTAAGCCGTTAGGAAATCATTGAAAGCTCAAACCTTTAATTAGTAAACTTATTACTTGCACATAGTGCAATGACGATACTAATCTCCTCCTAACTCTACCAATTTGCCAATATTGAAATCGATTCTCACCCAGCCTTTCAACTTTCGCAAATTCTCCAACAATAATAAAGTTATCTGCCAGTGGTGTACTGTTAAAAATGGTAGGGGGTCGTTCGCTTGAAAAATGGCATCTGTTCCATTAAACACCTTCCGCATCCAAGCTTGCAAATCTGAGAATGAAGCAACTTCAGTCAATCGCCATATTTCATGGTAGAGCCAGTAAGTAGGTTTACTATTAGGGAGTGGTACAATTGGCACTTCGTTTTCATCTTTACTATCCTGAAGATAAGCAGCTGCTAATCCTGGATGGTTGTAGAACATGGTAATAGCAGAATGGGTACGAGGATTGCATTCAATCGGATATACTGTACCATCTTCTGTTTGGATGAAATCAAAGGAAATTTGTCCGGTTAAATTTAATTCTTTGACAAAACTCTCAACCCATGCATATATCTCTGGTTTTTCGATATGCTCATAATTGACTTGGAAAGGAGAAGATTGGGAACAGCAATGAAGTCTAATTTTTCCCTTGCGGACAGTACTATGGGTACAATATTCCTGACCAGTAATAAACTCTTGCATAATCCAAGGGTTTTCTTCACTAATAGGCAGATTTTTGACATAATCTTCCATACCTACGAAGGGTAACTTGGTCATATCCAAGCGATATACTGAATTATAACGAATGCTTTTGATCAGATACTTACTGCGATCGCTCTGGAAGTCAAAATCAAGGATTTGCTGTGGGTTAGTAATCAGAAAGGCTTTTGGCGCAGTTAATCCCAAAGAATGGGCTTTTTCACACAGGGTAAATTTGTCGTCTAACAGTTGAGTAAGTTCAGGGGAAAAGTGAATTACCTGACAATAAGGTTTAATTAATTCCCCTGCCAGAGAGTCGTAATAACTGGCAACTGGACTAGATACTGGGATAAAAGCATTAATATTTTCTTGCCGCACAATCTTTAGTATGGCTTGACAATAGCCATCTGCATCTTTTTCTGGTGCTGGAACTGTATAAAATTTTTTCACAGCATTGGAAAAACGATGACCTGATAACCAATATTTATCAGTCTCAATCAAGATAACATTATGTCCCGCTCCGTGGAATGAACGAGCAAGCTGTAAAGCCTTGGTCATTTTTCCCCCAGTTATCAAAATATTCTGGGGATTATCGATTGCTTTTACCTTTTTGAAAGGTGAGGTAATCCAATTCCAGATCAGAGTAATAGCAACAATAACAAAATTGAACGGCAATGCTAATGTTAGCAGCAATAAAGTCCCTAAGTTTCTCACCAGGGCAGAAATTCTCAACACAAGCGACGACGAATTTTCCATTAACCTTTCAAACTAACCGTAAATACCAAATGGAAGAGCCAATAATAAAAGGAGAATTATTAGCTCATACCCTATAACTACTTGCGACGAATAATGGTTAAACCATCTCGCAACGGGAGTAGGACTTGCTCTACTCGAGGATCATCCGCTACAAAGCGGTTGAATTGAGCAATACCTTCTCCATTAGCAGTCCGTTGTTCTGCGGGTAAATAAGGCTGTCCTTGGAGTAATGTATTATCTACACAGATAAAACCACCGGGAGCCAACAAATCCCTATCTAGCAGGAGTTTGAAGTAATCTACATATTCCTTTTTATCAGCATCAATAAACACTAAATCAAAGGATTCTTGAGCATCCGCAAGATTTTTCAATGTATCTAAAGCTGGAGCTATTTCTATCTTTATTTTGCTGCCATCGGGAGACTCATCAAAGCAACTGCGGGCAAAGTCTGCCACATATTGATCTACTTCACAGGCAACCATATGCCCATCTTCAGGCAAAGCTTCTGCCATAGCTAAAGCTGAATAACCAGTGAACATACCTACTTCTAAGATACGCTTTGCCCCAGTCATGTAGACAAACAACTTTAAGGTTTGTCCCTCAATATGCCCAGAAAGCATTTCCTGCTCTAACTGACGCACAGTTTCCCCATCAGAAAACCGCTTGCTCCAATCTTCTGTTGCGGTTTTTTGAGCTAAAGCTGCCAAAGCTGGAGATTCAGAGGTACTGCATTCTTCCAGGTACGGATCTATACCCGTAGCTAATGCAAATACCTGCTGTAAAGAAGCCATCAAAGAGGCGGAAACTTGTTCTTCTTTAGCTATCTGGACAGTCTCTTCCAACTGTTGCACCAATATACTTAAAGGAGTTACAGGTCTAGCTGCTTGTGGAGTTGTTAATACTTGACTCATATTGATCCTCCCTTATTCTAGACCGAGGTCTCTCAAGTACATTTCTTTGCCACTTCCACCATCGGGAAAAGCAGAGCATAACTGCTTATGCTTGTCAACTGCTCCTTGTAATAATCCTGAAGATACTTCCTGGGCATAATCACAAGAACCAATTCCCGTTGGTAGTGGAGCCCATAGACCTCCATCTCCTCGCTTACGGCGCATATTTTTCTGACCTTCGAGCATGATATCAATATCTTCCAAGATGGGGTGATAAACAGACAAGCCGAGGGAGCGACACAAATTAATAATGCGATCGCGTTCTTCTGTTCCTAGCCAACCCATTTCTACTGCTAAACTAGCTCCGAAAGCCATACCAATGGTGACAGAATGACCATGCATTAACTTTGCAGCAGGCTCAAACCGGGGACTCCAAGTGTGACCATAGGCATGGGGACGATCTTGATAAGTCTCGAACATATTTGTTCCCTCATGCTTCATATAGGAAAACAATGCCCGATAGATTACCTCATCAGCAATCTTTTCTAATTCCTCATCTCCACCGATGGTAGCAAAGTGAGTTTCTACCAACTGAGGACCATATTGTTCCATTAATTCAAATAGAACAGGGTCATCGGTAACAGCCATTTTGATAATTTCCGCCATCCCATTACGGACATGACCTGTAGCTAAGGTGCGGAATAAACTACGGTCTACCAAAGTCAATACTGGTGGATGATAAGCTCCAATACTGTTCTTAAACTGGCTTCCATTAGTGCAAGTACGGGGTGAAGGACCAGCATCAATCGCTGCAACCACCGTGGTTCCTACCATAATGTAGGGAGTACGTCGGTGTTGTAGGGAACAGGCTAGTCCAGCTACATCACTGAGGACACCACCACCCACAACTAATACGGGTTCGTTCCGGGATACATCACAGCCATCTTTACCAAGAAACTTCAACAACTGATGTACGGTTTCGGGGGTTTTGTCAGATTCCCAAGCACGACAAGAAAGTAACTTGAGAGGAATTTCATGGTACTCAAAGTAACGTCTAATTGAATCCCCAAAAAGCTCATCTACGGTGCGATCAACAATTGCCACACAACGACCACGATGGCTATAAACTTCGGCTAAGGTTGGATTGGAAGGTTCAAAAACTCCATCCACTAACTTAACTTCTCCTCTGAGGGTATAAGTTGCAGAAATTTCAAAGGAGCGACCATCTCCACTAGCGGTAATTTCTCCATGACCTGTATACCACTCTGAGGTGCGATACTTCTCTGGGTGATTGAATTGAATAATCTGCTCTGACTCTGAAGGAGACAGCTTTTTAAGTGCCTCAGTCACTGACTGGGGATGGGGCTTAGCTTGAACCATATCTGTATTATTGCGAGAATGTTTGTTTATTTATTCGGAAGGAATCAGTCGAAATTCACACACAATTTGGAAGGCTTCTTTAAAATCTTTGCACGACAAGGATTTTAGAGATTAAGCCGAAATACTATTTACGTGAGACTAAGTGTTTCAGTAGTGCTTAAGAATGTTCACTTTTCAAATTGTGTTTGCGTTTTTAAGAAGTAGTGACTAACTCCACATGAATGTCATCACACGGGTAGTGTATCAAAATCTTAAAAAAAAGTAAAGTTTTGCAAAATCCTCGATTTCAGTTATATAATTCCTGGGTGATTACTTATGATATTGCCATCCATATAAAAATCACCCTAACTCTTTCTCCCCCTATTCCCTGCTCCCTGAACCCTTGCAGCCCTAATGATAAGTATTTAATCGGACATGATATTTAAAGGTGAATAGCACGCTTGATAAGCTATAGGCTATGTAGAATAGGCACCACAGCTTGAAAAGCTATTGAACAATGGAAAGATAGCTTAACCAATTCTCCAAAATAAAGCTACACATGGGGAACAGAGGGAGAATTATCTGTAGCCAGGATTTAGAGAAATGGTATTAACCCTTTTCTGTCACTTTCGGAAGAGAATAATCTATAAACCTTACAGGATAGGACTTTTACCAAAAACCTTGATTTCAAGCATTATATTAAAAAATAAACGCTCAAATGCTCCCTCTATCTACAGTTGAAAATTTGGCCATGATTTTTATTTTCCCAGAGTGACTAAAAGAAGGATTAAGAAATTTTCTTTGATGCAGTTTTCTCTGATGCGAGCTGACCT
>NZ_FYBH01000106.1 GCF_900185595.1 Calothrix rhizosoleniae SC01 | reverse complement strand
CCTAGAGTTGTATCCCCAGGAGTTTGTTGGAAGATGGTAAATGTTTCTTCTTGATCTCGCCAACCTTGTACCAGTGCAGAAAGTGCTAAAATTTGATAGTCTTGGTCGTTATATTTGAACCAACTCAAGATTATTGGATATATATCTTCTTTTTTGCTGCCAACTATACCAATAAATCGCCCGAAAAGTTTTGCCCAATAGCTTCTAAAAATATCTTCTTGCCACACCCAAGAAGTTTCTCTGACTTCAAATTTTTTCAACCAGTCAGTTAATACGGGTGCAGTCAGATCTATCGACTCTAGAATAGGTAATACCTTCTCCGATAAGAATTGAAGCCGTTCTATTAGTAGATTAAACTCACGAGGAAAACGAGAATCGACAAACATAGAGAAAATAGCCTCTAGCAATTTTTCTCCCGACTGCGCCAGTTTCCTCACATCGCTTATATCTCTAAAGCAATCCAACGCCAAAGCAATATTAACTGGCTGCTTAGCTAAATCTTCCTGCAACCAATTGGGATTTACTTCTTCAACTAAATAATCGATAATTTTCCCTGCATACCCTTCCCCAACGGTACTGCATATTAGCCGCATCACTTCGTGCCAATTTTCATCTTCCCAATGAGGTTTATATACCTCCTCCAGCAAATTTTCTATCAACTGATTTGGTATCTTCTCTAGCCGATGTACAAAATAAAAGGCACAAAAATATTCCAGAAATGCACGATGGACGAAACCATAGACATTATTGCGATCATTACCGCCATAAAGACAGAGAATAAAATTGCGCGATCTAAATTTCTCGATAATTACATGAGCTATTTTGGTAGCGCGATCAATATTCCAACTAAAATTTTCTTGAAAATAATCCCTAAACTCTGCTTGTATATTTTCCTCGCTAATATAATTTCCCGCCAGTCCCCCCGCTCCTTTTTGCATCCTATAAGCTAGGCGACGCAGCAAGTCTTTTTTTTGTTTTTCTCTAATCAAATACGGATCTATATTTTCATCTTGTAACTGCTTTTTGACATCCCAATGTTGCATTAAAACGCTAGCTGCGTGTTCGTATAATTCGCAGCGTTCCCGAGGCAATTCTTGATGTTTGCCAATTATTGCCATAATAGTTAATAACATGGGATTGCCAGCTAACAACCGAATGGAAGCAGATTCTTGATATGCAGTCATTACCTTATTTCGTCTTTTCTCTGCTTCGTCAAGTTGATCACTTAATGCGATTCCATACCAGCGTTCAATAAATGTTTCTACTTGTTCTTTCTCCAAGTCTTGTAAAGTAAAGTGAGTGAAATCAGCATTTTTTAAAATTGTCTCGTCATAACCAACTATGCGACTGGTGACAATTACTTTTACTTGGGGATGCTGAATTGTAAACCCAACTATTTGTCGCATCACTTCTTCGCGATCGCGACTATTAAATATCTCATCCAATCCGTCAAAAATAATTACAGATTGTCCCTTCTGGTTTAAATATTCTTCCAGTCCAGTTTCCGTCAAACCCCAGCCTTGATTTTTCCCCCGATAGTCAAAGAATTTCAGGAAAGTCTCTAATCTATTTTCAGCTTTGTATCCTACATATTCCCTCAATTCCACTAATAGAGGTAAATGGTTATCGAAAGCTATTTGTAAATCACCTTTTTCAGTCGGGTTAATTAGAGACAGCAACACATAACGAGCTAAAGTTGATTTACCCGAACCTGGATCCCCAAGAATAACTGTATATTTGTGTCTAGCGATCGCATCTAAAACTGGTTGGGGTGGTTTTTGTGTATATAGCTGACGTTCACGACGAAATTCTTCTAGATCGAATTTTTGATCTGTAGCAAAATCTTCGGGATCAAGTAATTTCCTAGACGATAATTCTTTCGGAATCTCTTGCGGCGGCTTCTCTTCTCTTACTTCTTGTTCCACAAACACCGTTCGCAATTCTATCGGGATAAATTCATCTTTTGTCGGCGGTGTTAATGCTGTGAGATCCAGATTTCTATATCGCTTTTGTATAGCTTGATAGTAATTTCTAAAATCTAGATCCTGTCTTTTAATTTCTGGTATTGGCGAAGTAGTTGGGATCAATTCCCTCAGCCACTTATATAAGCAATCATAAATGGATATTCCTAAATCTTCGGGTTGTTCATATTCCTCTATCCTCGATGTATCTCCATATTCTTGCTGATAACTATTAAAAAACTCATTGACCCTAGCAAATGCAGTTGCGTTTTCAAGCTTAGCAAAGTAAAGAACATTTTTGGGATTACGACTACAACGATAAATAATCCCTTGATGCCAGCCGATATTTTCCTGTTTTAAATAATCACAAATCGCCTTAAATTCTGCTTGCGTACCAGACTCTTTTCCTCCTGTATTATCCTCAAAGCGCAGCCAAAGAATACCGATAAAAATATCACAATCTTCTAATTTGTCTAAGCTATCATAATCGAGCAATTCTAAAGCAACTCCCAGGCTATCTGTAAATTGATTTCTCAGAGCTTGTATTGCCTTTTTTATCCGCTTCTTCTCCTCATTTACATCCCCTGGCGCAGCAAGATAAATTCTTATTTTGTCTGGCTTGCTTTTTTTCTGCTCTTTTTCTGTTAAATTATCTTTTATATATTGCCAAATAATATCTACTTTTGACTCAATACTATCCAAATTCAAGTTATTAGACTGAAATTGAAATAATTCCTGTAATTCAGTTTGTTGAGAGATAAGAGTATTATAAGCTGCTTGACTTTTATTAATGTCCTGTAGGAGAAACTCGCGAAAGGCTTGCTCGTTGTTCAGAATAGAGCTTTTGAAACTAGTGTGGACATAATTGACTAAATTATTTACTAATTGGGCATAATCATACTCAGATAAATTATGACCGCCAATAATAAGTACTTGACGAGCTTCTAAAGCTTTGGCTATTTTTCTTAAAAATTGGTCATCAGTTAGCACATCTAAAGATGAATCATCCAAGTCTAGACAAAAATCATTTTGTATAGCTCTACGCAGCTGTTTATCATCTATGCTAATCTCGCCGTCTTCTGTAGCATATTTTGTCAAGTGAGGTCTATAATCTTTTATAGCTTGTTGAAAAGCATCATAAAAGAAGTCTTCCAAAGATTTTTGATTAATTTTTTCAAAAGATGATTTAATCAAATCCCAAGTAGCATTAACGGAAATACCAGGCAAAAGTTGTTTGGAAATAAAAGCATTAATAAGATTAACCATAGCTAACTGGTTGCCCTATTGCCCTACAGATTTTTAGTCTTCAGTATATAATACAACATCAAAACAATGGATTCCGATACCGATAGGTGTACAAACGTACATGAGTGACTAGCTTGAATGTGGTTGCTCTGAGTCTCAAGTGATTTCTGCACCCAGTCAAATTTTGAATTTAGATTTACCTAGTTGACAAATACAGAAAAATTTGAGATATTGGTGTTTAGCATAAAAATGCGGGTATAGCTCAGTGGTAGAGCGTCACCTTGCCAAGGTGAATGTCGCGCGTTCGAATCGCGTTACCCGCTTTTAAATTATATAAGTAAACCACTACTGTTAATTATTTAATGGTAAAACCATTTGGGGTTTAGGGTGTAGGGAATGAGTGAAGAAGAAAATTTTTTTCAACCACTAAAATTTAATATCTACTAACACAATATCCTACCCGTTCTATTTCCCCAAATACCTATTTTTCTGGTTATTACTTTATTTTTTCCAGTTTTGATTGTTCCCAAAAATTTATTAGTGACACATTCAGCATTTCCAAACCTGTAAGCCGATATTCTGGCTGTTGTAATGCCGATCGCCAGACTTCATAACCCTGTTGACTCAAATGCAACCCATCTGTAGTTAATTCCGGACGTAGATTGCCTTGAAAATCTATAAACCAATGGTGGATATTAATAAACTTAGCACCTTCCTGCTTCGCTACCATCGCTAATTGCTTATTGATATAACGAATATAATGATTGGGCAAATTAGGTCTACTAGTTGGCAAGATTGATTGGATAATAATTTCAGTCTTGGGGTGAATTCGACGTAAGCGGCGAATCATTAGACGATGGTTGTTAATAATTGTCTTTGCCTTCGTACCCCTGCGTAAATCATTGATGCCAGCCATAATATAAATTGTGCGGGGCCTGGTTGCGGAAAAAACAGATAATCTTTTTAAAATTCCTGTAGAGGTATCTCCAGAAATTCCTTGATTTAGCCATAATTGACCATCAGGTAATTTTTCCTTCGGGAACCACATACTTAAAGAATCCCCAAGCAAAATGCTTAAATGATTATTTCCTTGACCATCAGCCATAGCCCGAGCTTCCATAGCTAACAAAGTTTTCCAATCAGTATAAGTTAACTTACGAAAGCGCTTACTAGAAACAGAAGATGGATACCATGTATTAGCACTTAAGCGCGTATAAATCCGTCCAGCCCTCAAAGCTGACAACCGTTGATAGTACATTTGAGGGCCAGAACTAACTTTACGACTAATTACTACTTTGGAACTAGGAGATGAATTGGCCGAGTTTGACAATCGTGGCTGGCTAAATTCCGGTGGTGAGATTTCAGCTACAGCCTCTATCTTACCATTTGTAATGATTGGCGAATTATTTTTGACACCCGATTCCGATGGATGATTACTAACTTTCATTAGTAAAGACTGGGGCAAAGCTGATGTTGGCACCGTCAATCCTGTTAACAAACTAGCTGCAACCAGATAAATATCTCTCATCTGTATCCTATTTATCTCCTAACTCCTACTTTTTCTACCCACAGTATGAATCTGTTGGTATCGGGAAATTTTGACCCTCTTATTTTTATTTACACCGTATAAATATGTAAAATACAGCAAAAACCAAACATTCACCATCTCTTTAAACAAGTAGTTTTTGGTATATATTAATATCATAAATATTTAAATTTATGTTGTGATTACGGTTGCGCTTTGTCAAACAATTCATAAATATTCTGATTCCAGGATAATTTCAAATTATTCATCAACAAAAAATATCAAATTGATGCTTCTATCTCAGTAAGATTAGCTAAATAAAGGATGGGAATTTGAAGCCATCTTTATGTAAATTACCCACCTGACTTGAAACAGGGTGTGGAGTGTAGGCTAAATAACTATCTTTACATCCTTGATGGTGAAAAATCTTGTGCATCAGAACTAACTTTTTACCGTATGCAGGAAATTCAGAGGGTGGAGGGTATCTCACAAGGGTAGGTTTTTACTATTTGGGTGAGGCTGAGACGTTAAAAAGAGACGCGGAGATGTAGAGAAGGGGAGACGCACCAGACACCGATGTGGTGAGGCTTGAACCGCCCACCAATCAGGAGCCATCAAATCGCAGATTTTGATGAGGGACTCAGACCCTTGGGGCTTATCGCATCGTACACTGGGCTTGGGACACATCCCGCTCCGCGTCCCCGTGTCCCTGCGTCCCCGCGTCATCCGGTTGAAAGGGAAGGAAAACTGGTACCCAAGGAATATCATTTCACGAACAAATGGACTTTGTACCCCCTTGTAATGAAATTTCCGGATTACATGAAAATTTTCCCTGGAGATGAAAATATTTACCCCACTTTTGGGAAACATAAGCTTATCGGCCAATTAAGCAGGGAACAGGGAACAATCTATGTGGAAGGATGGATGCAACTCCAACTTAAATGATACAACAGTGCCTGTATACCCATCTGAAAACGATCAAAACGGAGAAAGTAATAACCAGGGATTATCGGACAAGAATCAAGATTTATTAACTACTGCGTGTTCCCAACTTCAGGAAGGCATTCAGCAGCATAAAGAGGGGAAATTACAGTTTGCCATAGTATCTTTAACAGAATCATGGAAAAAATTTCAGCTACTGGGAGATTTGTCAAAACAAATAAGTAAGTCGGCACAATAAAACCAAACTATGTGAAGAATAGTAAATAAGCCTAAAACCCTTGTTCCCCCTGCTCCCTGCTCCCTGCCCCCTGCCTTATCCAAACGATAATTTTTTACGCCAACCTACTTAAAAGCTTTACGCTATTTGACATTAGTAGCTTACAATCATGGTGAATACCAATTTGTTATTAAATATGGTCATAAATGCCTATCCTTAGAGCCAGAATTAAAGATTCAAGAACAAATTCTTTCCTATATGGGTAATGCCTACCGTCACCTAGGCAATTACGAATCAGCAATTCAATTTTTAGATAAGGGTTTGGAAATAGCCAAGCAGTTGGATGATAAAAAGAGCTGGGTCGCAGGGTTAAATAATTTAGGACTGGTGCACAAGTTTTCTGGCAATTTACCTTTAGCAATCCAATTTTATGAGCAAAGTTTGACGATTTTGCAGGAAATTCAGGATCAATGGGGTGAGGAGCAGGTACTCAAGAACCTTGGGGATGCTTACTATACTCTGAGCTATTATGAGAAAGCGATCGCTCACTATCAAAAATCTATCCAAATTGCCGAATCTCTGAAAAAACCTCGCAATATGATCCGATTATTCAAGAATATGGCCACAAGTTACTATGCTTTGGGAGACTATGGTCAAGTCATTGTATGTTATGAACAACGTCTAAAATTAGCTCGAGAAATCAAAGATACACGCAGTCAAGAACAATCCCTGAAAAATTTAGGTATAGCTTGTGAAGCTAATGGAAACTATCGCCAAGCCATTACCTACCACAAACAGCGTTTAGAGTTAGCCAGAGAAACTCAAGATAGTCGTAGCGAAAAACAAACCCTTGCTAGCCTCAAAGCGGCTTATTATGCTTTAGGCGAATATACTGCATTAATGGCATTTGAGTGAAGAAGGCAGGGGATAAGGAGTAGGGAGTAGGGAGTAGGGAGTAGGGAGTAGGGAGCAGGGAGCAGAGGAGTAGTGTAAATAATTTATTTTTGGTGTTCCCAAATGTATAATTAATTATTAATAAATAAAAATATTCGGAATTTAAGAGAAGCAATTTTGACCGAGGAGTCAATCCAAAATCCAAAATCCAAAATCCAAAATCCAAAATCCAAAATCCAAAATCTAAAATTGTATGAGTGACAAAAATCAACTCAGCCTTTTTGAATATTCCCAACCAGAGCAAAAAGAACTCATACCAACAAGTTCCCAGATTCCCATTCCTGCGGAAACCTATGACAATTTAACTGAATTGAAACAACATTGTCAGCAATGTTATCGTTGCGAACTAGGAAATACTCGTCAGAATGCTGTGATTTTTCGCGGTAATCCCCAAGCATTGATTATGATCGTGGGGGAAGCACCGGGGCAAAATGAAGATGAAACTGGATTACCATTTGTGGGTAGAGCAGGACAGTTACTAGATAAAATTCTGGCATCAGTGCAATTAGATCCAGAACAAGATGTATATATTTGTAATGTAAATAATTGTCGCCCTCCTGGAAATAGAACTCCTACTCCAGGAGAAATTGCTGCCTGTAAACCCTATCTTTTAGAGCAAATTCGCTTAGTTAACCCCAAAATAATCTTATTGACAGGAGCAACAGCAGTCAAAGGGGTAATTGGTGATAAACGAGGAATTACCAAAATTCGCGGTACTTGGATGGAATGGGAAGGACGTTTGTGTATGCCAATTTTTCATCCTTCCTATTTGTTACGTAACCCTTCACGGGAAAAAGGTAGTCCTAAATGGCTGATGTGGCAAGATATTCAAGCAGTACGTGCCAAATTTGATGGGATTAGGAACCAGTGATATCATGTCCGTTTAAAGACTTATGATTAGGACTGCAAGGGAGCAGGTAAGCCACTGCATTGCGCAGGTTAAGCGCGTTGTAGCAAGTGGCGCAACCCGAAGGAGTGCAGGGGGAGAAAGAGTTTTGGTGATTTTGCATAGATGAGAATATCATAAGTAGGATCTGCTGAATAACTGAAAAATATTGATTTATCAATGCTTTGAGGCTATTTTATTGGGGAAGGGCGTGCAAGGAAATTAGGATTTTAGGTTTAAAATCCTTGCATCTGTTATTTTTGATGGCAAAAAGAATAGAAATAAAGACTCGGCGTTCGCTTATTTTGAAACTCTAAGTTGAATTAAAGCCTTAATTTAAAAGGAAAAAGGCGATTCCTAAGTAAGCGGTTATTTAGAAGTAATATTTGAAACTTTAATAAAAAGCCTCCAGAAGCGCCTATTTAAGACGTAGGGAGGTCTAAATCATAAAAATGGCTAAAACCTTGTAAGAGCCAAAAATGCCTGAATTGACGGCATATCCTAGATCATAAGCTTTGTAAGGCTTAATTAAATTTTCGGTTCAAAAATGAGCGAACGGACAGTAAAGAGGCTGGAACTACTCCCTACTCCCTACTCCCTACTCCCTACTCCCTACTCCCTACTCCCTACCCCCATCAAAAGACTTTTATGCCTAACGGCACGCTCTGCGAACAGCAAGCCCTAAATGATATGAACCATTAGCCTTAAGAAAATCCTACTCAATTCGTTCCTTCACCGATAAACGCACACCCCCAGAGGGTACAAAGGTCAGACCCCGACGTACAGGCTTAAGAGGACGTTTTTCAGCAAGAGTGAATGAATACTGGGATAACATGATTGCTAAAACCACCTTCATTTCAAACAGAGCAAATGCCATCCCTAAACAGCGACGATTTCCCCCACCAAAAGGCAAATATTCATAGGGAGAAAACTGCTGCTCCAAAAATCTTTCTGGTCGAAAACGCTGGGGCTCTGGGTAAATATCCGGTCGGTGGTGGGTTGAATAAATACATGGTGACAGTAAAACACCTGCTGGTATTTGATAACCAATCAATTCCATTGGTGCCTGGGTAATACGAGCTAGAGGGAAAAAAGCGATGGGATAAATTCTCAAGGTTTCTGAGCAAATAGCACTTAAATACGGTAATCGTGCAATTTCCACCGGATCTACACTGGTAATATC
>NZ_FYBH01000405.1 GCF_900185595.1 Calothrix rhizosoleniae SC01 | reverse complement strand
CCAACCTACTTAATAGAATCGGCAACTTCTTTAAAAGTCATTAGTCAAATGGCTGTAGGTTACGACAATATAGATATTGCCGCAGCTACGGCAAAAATGATTCCTGTGGGTCATACTCCAGGTGTATTAACTGATACTACTGCTGATTTTACTTGGGCACTATTGATGACAGCATCCCGCAGGTTGTTGGAGGCAGATCGATTTACCCGTAGTGGTTTATGGAAAACTTGGGAGCCAGATTTTCTATTGGGAGCTAATATTACTGGAGCGACATTGGGAATTATTGGTTTTGGGCGTATTGGTCAAGCGATCGCTCGCCGTGCCCAAGGCTTCGATATGAAAATTTTATACACCTGCAAAAACAGATCAGATTTACATTTAGAAAATACTTTGGGTGTAGATTTCGTCTCCTTAGAACGGTTGTTAGAAGAGTCTGATTTTGTGACAATTCACACGCCACTATCTCAGGATACTTACCATCTATTTAGCGATCGCCAGTTTGAATTAATGAAGCCGTCTGCGATTTTAATTAATACTGCACGGGGAGGAATTGTAGATGCAAAAGCTTTGTATCGCGCCCTGAGCCAAGGTAAAATTGCTGGTGCAGCTTTGGATGTGACTGAACCAGAGCCGATTCCCAGTGATAGTCCATTACTGACCCTGGATAATTTAATTATTACTCCTCATATTGCCAGTGCTAGCCGTCAGACTAGGGAAAAAATGGCAAATATGGCAGTTGAAAATTTGATTGCAGGACTCAAAGGCGATCGCTTACCCTATTGTGTAAATCCAGAGGTTTATCATTAACGCTTGTGTATCACTCTGGGAAAAAATAAATATAGTTTGGGTAAAGTGAATGACATTTACACTCACTTATGAATTTAAACTAAAACCTACTGCTGAACAAAAAGAAATATTTAACGAGTGGTTAGAAACAAACCGCCAAGTATATAACTATGCTTTGGGTGAGCGTAAGGATTGGTTTAAGTCCCGTGCATGTGATGTAAATTCATGCTCTATCAAAAGTCAGTATATAATTCCTTCTGATACTCAACGACCTACATATAATAGTCAAGCCAAGGCATTAACTGAGGCTAAAAAACAATATCCACATCTGAAGCAGGTTCAGTCCCAGGTGTTGCAACAGACTTTAAAAAGGGTTGAGACTGCTTTTACAAATATGTGGGAACGTAACTTTGGATTCCCCAGATTTAAAAAGCG
>NZ_FYBH01000016.1 GCF_900185595.1 Calothrix rhizosoleniae SC01 | reverse complement strand
GTCTTCTCAACTAGGTGAGAACAATACCAAGCATTAATAACGTGAAATCAGTGCTTTCAGCCCTGTAAGAAGCTGCCGCAGCAGCTGTTTTGATTATTGACAATGGTTGAGAATGAATCATCGATGGTTGGGAGGATTACTGTCACCAAATCGAAAAGTGCAGCACTTGCCCCCTACCCCATAGTATTCACAATTGGGGATTCACTCTAGTGGATTTTTGGACACTTCATCTACTAGTGCTTGAAAAAGCATTCTCACAGCCTTTGCAGCCGTGCGAGATCGCGCTAGTTGAACGGGCTTCCCAACTATTCAAGTAGGCGATCGCGTTCAATTACATTGTCCCTTTATGCCTGATCATCATCCCTTTGGTACGCTTGTATCAATCAGTGGTCAATAGGCTTTTGTAAGGTGGGAACCTCACGGTGGGAGTCATATAAATGTAGAGTTTTTACAACTTGCCCCCCAACTAGAAGCACCACTGGGATTAGTTGGGGGGCACGATGAAACCCTTGATGATGGTTGCCCCCCAACTAAAAACCATGCCCCCCAACACGGATGGATTGAGGAATATCTGATGGTTAAGGGTGATAACAAATATATTTACCTGCGGTATGTGTGGCGGGAAGGGAAGAGAAAGCGGAAAAAATATTTAGGGAATGTGGAGAATCCCAAAGCTAGGGAGAGGGTGGAGATGGTGAGGGATGCGATCGCGTTGGGGAAGTTCCCCCATGAAGTAGTGGAGTTAATTTCAGGTTAAATCCCATAATTACCAACTTGTGAAGTTAAGCGATCGCAATTGTCGAGATGGTGAGGGATGCGATCGCTAAGGAACGCTTACAAAATCGATCGCAATATCGCTGTACCCAATAATCCATTGTTTTACTAGTGACCAAAAAATAAACAGGATACAAGCCCCTCGATTGATCGATGGGGTAACTGATAACTGATGACTGATAACTGATAGGTGCCAGGTATTGAATTAGTGTTAAAAAGCCATGACTTCGTAGAGAAATTACCCAAAACTGAGCTTGACAAATTGCCTGAAGTAATTATATCTTACAGGTTACAATTCTTTGCGCGAGAGAAGAGAATCATATAATAAACTACTATACCAAAGAAATAATCTCTCCAGAATCCACCCAGAATCAAATCGGGAGGCATTAAAATCGGGAGGTGAGCTTTGGGAGCACCATAATCGAAAATCACTTCACCACTCCATCCGACGCGTTTCAGATAATTTACCCATACTTCTTCATTATACCGCTCCGTGCCGCCCAGACTCTCATAAATTTCTTTCTGAACGCTGAAGCAGAATTTACCTTGACTGTTACTCATCCAAAGCTGGTTGATTGTGCGTAAATTTTCACAGGGAAAATTCTCATAGTCTTCTGCTTCTAACCATTGTCCTTCTTCCTTACCTGCCATTTGAATCATCAGGCGATAGGTTTCTTGATTTGCTTGTTCCCATTGTCCATTTTTGAGATAGTTCTCTAACTGTTGATAGAGTGACTTACTAACACTTTTTTCTAGCTGCTGTAACTCCGCTTCTCCATTTTTGAGATAGTTCTCTAACTGTTGATAGAGTGACTTACTAACACTTTTTTGTAGTTGCTGTAACTCCACTTCTCTTTCAGAATCGTTTTTATATCGTGGCGATTCTTTGAGGCATTCATAGGCTAAGTTAATAACTTCTTGTTTTCTGATATTTAAAAAAGCACGAATTAAATTGCTCGGATTGACTTGACCGCAATAGAGTAAAATCGTTTCCTTCCACCAAGAATCTTGCCAATGCTCTAATAATAGTTGTTCTTGCTTTTGCCCTTTTATTTCAGCAGCAGCTAAATAACCTTGAAAGCTTAAATGAGCAAATTCTAAATCCTCATCTCGCTTGACAATCAATTCGCTGACATCCACAATTTGATTCAAAAACTCCGAGACTTTAACAGTATTATCAAAATCTAGGTTTTGCAGGTGATTATCAATCCAAGTTTCTAACTCCCGCCGATTGATGGAGGGCTGGTTAGATACCACCATAGTCAAAGCCACTTTTTGTAAAATCTGTTGACTTTCCGGGAAAGGCACTAACATATCAATGCCTCTAGAACGGGGTCTGTCTTTGAGTTGAAGAGTTAAGATATCTTGATATAATTCGCAACGTCGTTGCGGTAATTGTTGACCTTCGTAACTACGGTGCAAGTTAGCGATCATATTCAACAACAGAGGGTTTTTGGCTAAAACCTCCAGTTCGGGACGTTGTTGAAGTTGTTGTAGGAGATTAGCGACATTGCTGTTAGCTATCTGTTGGACTTCTGGTGTATTTCTACCTGCTCTAGCATAGCGTTCTTGAGTTAGATACCATTTCTCAATAAAGCGTTGTCTCTGGTTGGCATTGAAGGATTTGACATAGAGCTTGCTACTGGGTGAATTGGCTGCGGCATAATCCTTATAACCACCTGGGCGTGAGGTGAGGATAAACACAGATTTTTGATAATTCCCCATATGTTCACCCATCCATATGCTGACATATTTACGCCATTCTGGTTTCACCTCATCAAATCCGTCGAACATCACCAGCATTTTCCCGCCTTGTAGCTGATTTTTAGCCCATTGCGGCGGTAATTTTAAATCAACCCCTTCTGGCAAGCTAGGAATGTGATGTTTTTCAATCAGACTAGGTAAATCTAGATTCTCCTCAGTAGCGATTACTGACTGCCATTTACGCAGGGGTAGTAAGACGGGTAAAAATTGAGGGACTTTGTAGTGGCGATGGCGGTGTTTCGCATAGGTATAGGTAATATGTCGCAGTAATGTAGTTTTTCCGGAGCCACCCCACGCTAAAATTGCCATGCGACTAAAGGCATGATATTGCTTGATTTTCCCTAATAAGTCCCAAATTCTCAGTTCATTTTCTGCTACTGCCCGTATCAGTTCTACATCTTCTTCACGAAAACCAGGGAACATGGGCAATTCTTCCCCACTGACTCCTTTAACAAAAGCACTGCTGAGTTCTAATGGGACAAATACTTCAGATAATAGAGGTACGAATGTGCCGCGACTGTAACCCTCGGTGCGATATTCACGGCAAGCACTTCCCTGACAACGTAGATACTGATCCTCAACTCCCGCCAATTGCCAACGAATTGCTTGATTCACGTCCCCCAACCATGCAGCAAAGGAATTAACATCCTTCTTGCCCCGTTCAGCAGAAATTTCTCTTAACCGTGTCAAAACAGCCTCGGTATAGGCAGCCCAGACTACTGTTACAGCCATCACGGGAAACATTAATACTGCTAGCAGCAATTCACTTTTGAGAAGAAAGTAAACAAATGTCCATCCACTACCTCCTAGAGGCATCCACTGAATGAGTGCTTGGGTAAAACCTTGAACAACTTTGCGAGCTTTAGTCCGCTCACCTGCAAAATCATTTGATGCAGGTTTTGAATCTGCTGGTTTTTCTGGTTTTGAATCCGTTGACTTTTCTTGAGAATCACCTTTTTCACTCACTCCATTTATTCCTCTTTCTGGCAGTGAACAATATTTATGAACAGCTTGAAAATTTATTTTTTAATGGTTAAAAGCCTTATGAGCTATCAGTTATTTGCAATATGCTTATTTACCAAAGCCTGTATTTCTTCTACCTTGGTTTCCAACTGTGACACCTTGCGACTCAGTGGCACATCATCAACACTGCCAAGATAGTAAGCCAAGGCATCAATCATTACCCTGGTCTTAGTGGTGCGGTTTTCCTGGGCGTATTCATTTATCCGCTTTTCCAGTTCTGGGGGAATGCGAATACTGAATTGCAGTACACTCATAGAGATAACTACGTAACTTTACCCTTCAGTGTAGCAACGTAGTTTTGTGGTAGACATTAAGTAAAATTAAAAATAGCGATCACTATGATGTTGAGAATAGCGATCGCTCTACAAAGTGAGACTTAAACAAATAAATTTTAAACTAGTCCACGTACAATTGCATCAGCCATTTTCTCCGCGTCAAATAGGCTCATATCCCGTTTAGAATCGCAAAAACCCCCCTCTATCAGGATTGCAGGCATTACCGTATTCCTCAAAACAATATCTAACCGTATTGTTTTCACTCTAATAATTTTTACTGGCGTGGACCAACTCTTTGAAAAGTAATTTAACAGCCCTAGCCACAACCCCTTACCTCGTTGGCGCAGTCGCCCTTTCAAGTCTAAAGGTTTGGTCAATTATCAACTCCTAACCCGTAACTTTGATAACAATTACCTATAGGGAATCCGCCAACCAATTTACAGACTTAACTAGAAATCGTTTGTTTAAATATGACTATAGGAGCTAGAGAAATAAAGTAGTTGCATATATACTTTTGTTGGTGTTCTTGCAGCTCATAAACTGCTAGTAATGCCATCCAGGGTTAGTTTTCGGCTCACCGGATATGCACAAATATATTAATAGTGTATATGTAGCCATAACTACAAATATCTATCATTGCAACTAAAGTTCCTATGCTACCGGATATAGATAAACTCTCACTTGCTCAACAAGTAGCTCAGATGGTGGTTGTCCGCGCTTCTGGCTACCTGTTCGATCACCAAATTCAATATCCTGCTTGGGAACCACCAGCAAGGGAATTAATACATTGGGTGCAAGATTTGGGAATTGGAGGAGTCATTTTTCTGGGAGCTAGTGCAGGGGAACTGGCGATTCGTATACAACAGTTGCAAAATCAAGCCAACATTCCTTTGTTAATTGCGGCTGATATAGAAGAAGGGGTAGGACAGCGTTTTAGTGGCGCAACTTGGTTCCCTCCCCCAATGGCACTTAGTGCTATTTTTCGCCAAGACCAAAAGTTAGGTGTGCATTATGCCGAAAAAATGGGTGAGCTGACTGCTAAAGAAGCTTTAGCAATTGGCATTAACTGGGTCTTGGCTCCGGTGGTCGATGTAAATAACAATCTTGATAATCCGGTAATTAATGTTCGTGCTTTTGGGGAAAATACGGATGAGGTAAAGGAATTAGCCTGTAGATTTATTCGTGGTGCTAAAAAGTACTCAGTCCTCACGTCAGCCAAGCATTTTCCCGGTCATGGAGATACGGCGATAGATTCCCATTTAGAGTTACCTGTGATTACTCACTCCCAAACCAGGTTAACAGAAGTGGAATTACCTCCCTTCCAAGCTGCCATCGCCTCTGGTGTGGATACGGTAATGACTGCCCATCTATCGATCCCTGTTTGGGATGACCAACTACCCGCAACTCTTTCACCTAAAATTTTGACAGGCAAACTACGGCAGCAATTAGGCTTTTCTGGCTTGATTACCACCGATGCCTTAGTTATGGGTGCGATCGCCAATCGCTATGGTGCTAATCAGGCTCCTGTAATGGCTGTGGAAGCTGGAGTTGATATTTTACTCATGCCTGTAAACCCCGAAGGAGCCATTAGAGCCGTCTGTGAAGCTGTAGAAAATGGCAGAATTGAGCGATCGCGGATTCGGTCATCTGTGGAGCGCATTTGGCAAGCCAAGGCCAAAATTGCCTATAAGAAAACTGAAGTGAGTAATCTAACCTATCATATCGGGAATTTAGAGTCTCGCAACACAGCCAAAGAAATCGTTCAACACAGTTTAATTACCCACGGTTCTTTACCTCTTTCCCCAGCAAAATTCATAAACTTAACAGAAGTTAATAATTCGCCATCAGCAGAAATTCCTACTGGACTACGCAACCTGATTGTAGTTGACGATTCCCTAAACTGCCCTTATATCAACCATCTGGCTCCTGCAATTTGTCTGCCAACTGAGATGGGATATCAGACTCAAATTTGCGATCGCTATCATCCCCATCCCATAGATTTGCCAGACAATTGCCCGACTCTACTACAACTATTTATCCGAGGAAACCCTTTTCGAGGTAGTGCTGGATTAAACCAACCAGCAGAAGAGTTGCTTAAAAAACTATTAATATATCCCTATCTGCAGGGATTAATAGTATACGGTAGCCCTTATGTATGGAACAAATTTATACCATTAATCCAACCAGACACTCCAGGCGTTTTTTCCTATGGACAAATGGCCATAGCCCAAGAAACCGCACTGTTAAATCTATTTGGACGGTAACAATCATTCATTATTAGGTTTTCCTTGACTATAAAATAGTTGCTAAGTACTTTTAACTACGCAAATAGACTGATATGATACAACAAATGCGTTAGGAGATTTCAGTTAAATTCGTTACTTAATCAATTTGTATTTACGGTACTACTTACTAGCAACAACCATAATGTTATCTTATATTGACATTCGCAATATTTCTTTAGATAATTTGAAGTGTGTTAGCGTCAAAATGTAAACAGTTCCGTATACCAAACTACAAAAGACTAGCAACACGTGTGTTTCTTGGGATGTTCGTTCCCAATCAAATTTGGGAACCATATCTACGTATAAATTCGTGAGTAAAAATAATGAGCGCGAATACGGTGTCTACTATCAATTACTTCTCTTTGGACGTGATCCAAGACGAAGCACGCCGACTGGTACAAAAGGGAGTGGTTAGCCGTCAGCAACCAATATATGCCCTTTGTCAGTATATACCAGCGAGGGAATGGGCTTGCATTGAGTGTGAATTAGAGCAATGCGACTTTTTGCTACGGGATCGGATTGCTGATTTAATAGGTCGAGAAAAATGGGAAAATGATTGATGTAAGTTTGACAAATGATTTATTGGGAATGGGAATTAATGTTGTAGGGTATGTAAATTAAACTATTACAGACTTTACAATAAATTATCCCAGGAATAATCTCTGCTAATATTTGTCCGAACTAGAGCAAATTTCGTCAATTTCTCATCAATACAGGAGTATAAGGGATTAAAAGCATGGGGGTTAATTAATTTAACTTGTCCATTTACTATATGTATTGTCAAAGACCTGTAACACTAATCTTTTATCCGTGTTTACCTGTGAGTTTCTGTGATTTAAGTTATGACTAAATAATAAACAGAGCAGTTTTTCTAGGAAATTGTTCTGTTGATTATTTAATCTGTTGTTTAGAAAATCTCACCCACCGTTATAGAACTACCCGCAAGTAATAAGTAATAAGTAATAAGTTTACCTAAACTTCGAGAGAATGCTCCCGTCACAATCTTTGATTTGACGGCGAGATGAATCGAGAGCTAAAAACGAGACACCCCTTAACTGAATCAAACCCTAGGTTTGACAGGGAGAGGGGTAGTTGAAGTTTTAGCAATATCCATAGCATGATTACGTCAGTGAGCTTGGGGTAAAGATGCTAGTATTTGAGGCAAAGCTGGAAGGAACAAAACAGCAGTAGCAATCCCTGGACAATGCCATTAGAACTGCCCGTTTTGTCCGTAATGCTTGCTTGAGATACTGGATGGACAACCGGAATATTGGTAGATACCAATTGAGTGCTTATTGTGCCGTTCTTGCTGCCGACGGTTATGTAGCCGCAATTGTCGCATTTATGAACACGCTCTGCTAATGTCTTCTTACCTGTTTCATGTTGGCAATTAGGATATATTTGGCTTGTCTTTCGTGAGTCTACTTTCTGAAAATAGACACCACGCTTAAAACAAGTTTGTTCAAGGACGTTGAAAAGTTGATCAAAAACCGCATCTAGGCAATGCTTACCAAGCATCCCACGGGAAAGACTAACTAAATTTAACTCCTCTACAAATATTATCCCTACACCCTCACATAACTGATGCGAAAGTTTTCTATGCCAATCCTTACGACAGTTAGTAACGTATTCATGTAATTTTGCAACTTTCTGTTGTGCTTTTAACCAATTGGTTGAGCCTTTGCGCTTTCTACTAACACTCTGTTGTAGCAATTTCAGCTTACGTGAACCATCAACAAAAAACTTGGGACGCTTGACTAAAAGACCGTTAGAAGTCGCAACCATTGAGGTTAAACTTGGTCAGCAGTAGGTTTTAGTTTAAACTCATAGGTGAGTGTAAGTAAGTCGGCACAATAAAACCAAACTATGTGAAGAATAGTAAATAAGCCTAAAACCCTTGTTCCCCCTGCTCCCTGCTCCCTGCCCCCTGCCTTATCCAAACGATAATTTTTTACGCCAACCTACTTAAATGTCATTCTCATCACCTCCTACCACATTAGACGACGTTTTTAATTTTCATTAGAGAAAAAGTTAAATACACTGGGCTTAAAAGCGCACTGCGCCACATCCCATGGCTAAAGCTGATGGGTTTTGCGCTAAATTCTACAAACATTACCATTTTGCTCACGGTTGCCTACATCTCAAAATAGGATAAGCTATGGGGATAATTGCTCATCTTCATCAAATTTTTCCTCACCTTCTAGGGCTGAATCGGTTAGCGATCGCTGATCTTGCAGTTGGTTTAATAAAGACAAAACCTTAGTTCCCTGCTCTATAGAACGATCTTCAATAAAAATCACTTCTGGTGTTCGACGCAAACGTATCCTTGCGCCCAATTCACTGCGGACAAAACCTGTTGCTGATTTTAAACCTGCCATGGTTTCTGTCTTCGCTTCCTCTGTACCATAGATACTGACATATATTTTGGCGTGTTGCAGATCACCGGACACATTTACATAAGTAACACTAACCATACCCATGCCTACTCGGTCATCTTTTATGCCATTGAGTAGCATTTGGCTAACTTCCCGCTTAATTAATTCTGCAACTCGGGAAATGCGGCGATTTGTAGCCATAAAAATCAGCCTCCTAACAGAGGTCTACAAAACAACGAGAGCCAAACTAGAGGAGCAACCCCTGTTATTATCCCAGATTAAATTGTACTCAAACCCAGCATCGCACGGAGAGTTAGAGTTACAAAGACTAAGATACTAGTTAATAAACCCACAAGGGCTACTAAAGTAACCGGACTTTTCACCAAAGAACCTAGTGGAGCAAATGTATTTAATAATACTCCTAACATAGTCGTTACAAAGTAACGAATGTAGCGTAGTACATTATTCCAAAATCCATCAAACATTATTTTTTACGGCTTTTGAATATAAACTATACAATTTTTTTTGTGAATTGTTCCAGTTCACATTGTAATCTATACCCAGACAAATTACTAAACTCAGATTTTTCCATATGATTTGATTGCCATAGGCTAATTTTTGTCGTGAATTGAATTAAAGATTTTTATTTGCCCAAGCGATAAATCTATCTAAACTATTGACTGCAACTAAATTATGATTGCATTCAACTTGATTTTTTAACCAATCAAGTGCTCCCTGTCTCATTCCTGTACCTCCCATGACTACAATTGTAGGAGCAGGATAACAATGCTGAATATTGAGATTTAAATAAGGAAATTTTTCATCAACAGAACCGCCACTTTCCTGGTACTTACATTCAATAATTAAACCAGATGTAAATTTAGGTATACCTACAATATAAAAATCTACATTTAGAGCTGTTTGATAAATACCCATACCAATATCAATTTGTCGTCCGTAGCGTTTGGGTAGTAAAGCCGCATTGCCAATAATTTCTTTCGGCACATGATGTCCGACCTGAAAATAATCATGTTCATTTAATATTGTTTTCACATTAGCTTCTAAAATGCCACCAGACTTATTTGCCTGTGCCCCTTGATTTCTGATCATCTTTGTGAATACCTATGCAAGCTCTGGCTTATTCTAGGATTTCATAAAATTTGCTATTTTGATTGAGTTAGTTAACATCAATTTTTGATAAG
>NZ_FYBH01000441.1 GCF_900185595.1 Calothrix rhizosoleniae SC01 | reverse complement strand
CGGTGTTTTTACCTCGGGACATGTTCCCCCGACCGCTTTGGAAGAATTAATCAGAATTACAAATCCAGGAGGTTTACTCCTATTCAGTACCAGAAAAAGCTACTACGACAACAGTGATTTTTCCACTGTTTGCAATCGCTTGCAAGAAGAAGGCAAAGTTAAGCTAATTCACTCGGTAATCGATGGTCCTTATATCGCAGAAGAAGGAGCACATTACTGGGCTTTTGAAGTTTGTTGACAAACTTTATTTTTATCGCTAATTAGAATTTTGGGGTTGTCCGCTCTCCCCGATTCAGTTTGGCAACCTCTTTTGGCTAATTCCTATTTACAAAGCTGGAACGGGATAGCTCTCAACAAAGGAGTTACTAAAATTGGGATTTATCCCATGCTTTTATCTGAACTACAACCAAAAACAATTATCGAAATCGGAGCATTTACAGGTGGTAGTGCAATTTGGTTAACTGACTGCTTGGAAATATTCAAAATAGCAGGAACTGTATATTCTATTGATATTGATCTTTCCATGCTTGATGAAAAAGCCAGAAACGATTCGCGGGTAAATTTTGTCAAAGGAGATGGTAACAACCTGGGAGAAGTCCTACCTGCAGAAAAGCTTTCTCAACTGCCTCACCTCTGGCTGATTATACAGGACACCGCAATGGTTGATGTTACAGGGTTACTTGAATATTTTCACAAAAATGGGTTAAAAAGTGGAGATTATTTAATAATAGAAGATACCAACAAATGGGTCTGGGATTCTTGGGGAGGAGGATGGAAAAATCAAGAGGAAATGGAAAATGGCAGACAGAAAATGGCTAATTCACACCAGACGTATCAGATATTTTTGAATAATTAAAAAATATTTTTCACAAATCATCATAAAGGAGTCAGTATTTAGAATGTGTTTTTGATTTGAGATAAATAACAAATTTCAAATCCTTTATTTTATGATTCTATACCCTGACTCCTACATGTTAAATGTCGTTATCAATCTGTACTTAAATCAAAAGTGTAATCATGAATAATGCAACTAAAGTCAAACAATAAGATGCAAACATTAAATAAGCAACAACACCAGCTAAACCCTCTGTTTTTTGCTCTTTAATACTAGTAATCTTGGATAGCAATAAGTTAAATGCTTGCAGCATATTCTCTACCTATCAGCTTTTTTTGATGTTCACTATATAGTGATTACTACTCATGTAATGTGACCTGTAATAGCAAATATATCCTAATTATAGGTAGAGACAATATTGTAAATATT